>JAGGTO010000146.1 GCA_021163705.1 Thermoplasmata archaeon
CCCCCATTGACATCCACCACTTCTCCTGTTATATGGTCATTCTCAAGCAGAAATATTACTGCATGTGCCACATCTTCAGGTCTTGCAATTTCTTCCGTTAAGGTTAATTTTTTAAGGCTTTCTTTATCTGTATCTTTAATTAGTTCAGTTTCTACGCTTCCAGGGGCAACGGCATTTACTAATATATGAGGTGCTAAATGTCTTGCCAAGTTAAAAGTAAGTGCAATTAAGCCACCTTTTGAAGCAGAATAGTGTGCCCCAACATGGGAGCTTATTTCTCCTTTACCTGCTATTGATGCTATATTTACTATTTTACCACTTTTCATATATTTTAAAACTTCTTGTGTGACTATGAAGGGGCCTTTGAGATTAACATTCAAAACCCGGTCCCACTCTTCATCGGTTATCTCCAGCGGATTGGAAACTTTTCCAAGTATTCCTGCGTTGTTAACTAATATGTCGATCCTACCAAATTTTTGGATGATATTTTCTATCATAGCTTTAACTTCATCTCTCTTGCTGACATCTCCCCTCACCACCAGAGTCTTGACTCCATGATTTTTACAGAGCTCACCAGTTTTCTTGGCGTTTGTTTCATCACTCACATAGTTTATTGCCACATTACATCCCCTTTTAGCTAATGCAAGGGCGATTGCCCTTCCAATTCCCTTAGAAGCTCCAGTAACAAGAGCAATTTTTCCTCTAAGCTCCATGTTAACCACCGGATAATGATTAAAAAAGATTTATAAAAATTTTATTAGCACAAATTTAATTCTGCCATGCTCTTACTCTATCACCCTTCTCTTCCATGAACCCGAGAGATAAAAACCAATGGCTAGGATTGCAGAGGCAATATTACTTATGGCCATGCCTATCCAAACCCCGGTGGAACCAAGAGCAAAGAATATGCCCAGAAGATAGGAGAAGGCTATGCGAAATACCCACAGGCGAACTATATCAATTATCATAAGAGGTACGGTGTATCCGGCACCTCGATAAAGTCCTTCCACTGTTGCTATTATTCCAAAGAAGGGAATGCCAATTCCAAAAATAATGAGAAATTTGGCACCTTCTTCAATAACATTGGGACTTTGCGGTATGAAAAATGCTACCATCTGATGGCGGAAAATCATTATCAGGGCAGTTCCTATGGCAAGAATGAGGAAGGTAATACGCAAAGAAGTCTTAAACGCATCTCTCGCTCTCTCATATTTTTCGGCTCCCAGAGCATGACCTATCATAGTGGCCATTCCCATTCCTATACCATCAACCACTATAAAAGTAATATTGATTATTCTATCTCCAACACCATATGCTGCAAGGGCAACCGTGGAATTTGGGAGAGAAGCTATAATCCAAGCAAGAATAAAGAATCCAAAAGCTGATGAAAATTGACCTGCAGAAGCTGGAAGCCCTATCTGGAAAACCTTTTTGGCAAAATTCCATTTTAGTCTCAAGTGCTTCAGCTTTATCTTTAATCCGCTTATACCATGAAAAAGAAGATAAAGAGCAATGGCACTAGAAATTGATCTTGTTATCACCGTTGCCAGGGCTGCTCCCACCACGCCCAGTTCTGGAAAACCAAAGAAGCCATTGATAAATATAGGATCTAAAATTATATTGGCTCCAACCCCGAGAGAATCAACAAGCATGGGCGTTATAGGGTCTCCGTAGGAGCGCAAGGCAGATACAAATATTGCAGTAATGAACATAAAGGGAATTCCGAGAAATATAATCACCATGTATTGATATGCGTATCTCTCTACGGCAGGATCAACATTCATAATTTTGAGAAAATATGGAGCAATAAGGATTCCCGCAATGGAAAGAATTATAGACATCAATATACCCAGGGATACGAGTTGACCTGCAGATTCTGCCGCTTTATCCACCCTACCAGCTCCCGTATACTGTGAAACAAGAGAGATGCCCGCCACTCCAAAGCCCAAGCTTATGGAAATCATAACAAATATTATAGGCCAGGCTATCTCCATGGCAGCCACTGCATTTGTCGCATTGGCTCCGCCCCCCCACCTTCCAAGCCAGAAGGTATCGGCCATATTGTAACCTATCTCAAGCAATGAGGTGACCATAACCGGCCAACCGAGAGCAAATATGACACGAAGTATATTTCCCTCCAGAATATCCTTCTCAGGGATTTTCACATTTGCGTTATTGTGCAAAAATATTTAATACTTACACCCAATTACCGTAGGGATGAAAAAGAGAGACAAAGAATTGCTTCTTCTATCTCTTGCATTCCTCTTCGTTAATATGGGTTGGGGTATCGCCTGGCCCCAATTACCAAACTATATGGAATTACTTGGAGGAGGGGTGGTTATGGTGGCCTCACTATCCATACTCTTCAATATTTTCTCCACAGTGGGTCAATATTTCTGGGGGAGAAAATCGGATGAGATGAAGAGAAGAAAACCCTTTGTTATATTTGGTGTGGTTAGCGGTGGAGCATTCTTCTTCGCCATGGCCTTTGCCACAAGTGCAATGCTCCTTCTCACTCTCAGAACTGTACAGGGATTCTTCATGTCTGCTCAAACTCCCGCCGTAAGTGCTCTGATCTCGGAGATTTCTGTAAATATCGGCCGTGGATTCGCCATATTCAATGGTTTATCCAACGGTGGCTTTATGCTTGGAAACCTTGTAGGTGGTATCATCATGGATCTTACCCACAACAATTACACAATTCTCTATCTACTTTCTAGTCTGCCATTTTTAGTGGCTATTCTCCTTCTATCATTAATAAAAGAGCCTAAAAAAGTGCCCATGGATTATCGACTTATATTCAGAATTGACAGGCCTGGTAGAATTCTTGTTAAATGGAAAAAAGCCCGTGAGTTTGTGAAAAGAAATAGAAATATCACCATTGTGAGCTTCTCAGTATTCATAGCCATGATCTCATCGGGTATGGTTTACTCCTTCATCTCCATACTCATAAAATTGAGATTCACAGAGGCATGGGCAAGCTGGTATTTTGCCCTGGATAGTGGAATCTCCATAATCTTTGTTTATCTTCTGGGATACGCTGCCGATAAATTAGGAAGCAAGCCTGTAATAATTATGGGACTCATCGGCTATGCCCTAACCTTCCTTCTTTATTATCTGGCCAATACTCTTCCTCTTCTCATCCTTGCTTCGGCCATCTCAGGATTTAAATGGGCTGCCTATTTCAATTCCATAAACACATATATTTCCAGAATGAGTCTTAGAAACGAAAGAGCAACAGCTCTGGGGATAATGAACAGTGCCATGGCCCTGGGATGGGTTATTGGCCCACTAATTGGCATGGGAATTATAGGTTTTCTCGGGAGAACTGAGCAGGCCTATGCGGTAGATATGCTTCTGGGGATCGTACCTGCAATCCTCGCCCTTATTGTTGTGATGTTTGCAGAGAATGACAAAAATGTGAGGGATGGAATTTTTCAGATAGAATAGCAAATTTGATATGCTCAATTGAGCATGACCACCTATGAAACCCTTCACGAATCTCATCCCTTTCGAGGAGGCAAGGGAAATAGTATTAGAAAACATAACTCCAATAGGCAGGATGGAGGAAATAAGCATAGAGGATGCACTTCACAGAGTTCTGGCGGAGGATGTATTCTCGCCTCTCAGCATACCTCCATTTCCGAGAGCTGCAGAGGATGGATATGCAGTTATAGCCGAGGACACATATGGAGCATCCCAATACTCTCCCAAAAAGCTAAAAATTACAGGGGAGATAAATACCGGGGAATACAAAGAGATTGAAATTAAGAGTGGGGAATGTGTGAAGATAGCAACGGGAGCGATGCTTCCTAAAAATGCAGATGCCGTGGTTCGCGTGGAAGATACCGAGGAGGATGGAGATTCTGTCAGAATTTACAGACCAGTTCATCCAGGATTTGATGTTGCGCCTGTAGGTGAGGATATTAAAGAGGGTGAACTCCTCCTATCGCAGGGTGAATATCTCACACCTCCTAAGATAGGCGCGCTAGCAGCTGTGGGCATATCCAGGCTCAAGGTTTATGCCAAGCCTAAGATAGCGGTGCTTCCCACAGGAGATGAGCTAATCAGACCTGGAGAGAGTCTTAAACCTGGGAAAATCTACGATGTTAACACATATACCATAGCTTCGGTAATAAAAGATAATGGAGGAGAGCCTGTGATATTCCCCTATGTGATGGATACCAAAGAGGATATCGAGAATAAGCTAATTGAAGCTTTGAAATACGATATGGTTGTTTTTTCCGGGGGCTCTTCGGTAGGAGATAGAGATTTGCTTATTGAAGTGGTTTCAAAATACGCAGATATTCTTTTCCATGGTGTGCAGATAAAGCCCGGGAAACCAACCTGGTGCGCAAAGAGAGATAAAATAATATTTGGAATGCCTGGATTTCCCACATCATGTTTAAGCGATTCCTACCAATTTCTTGTGCCCGCACTCCGCAAATTGGCAAGATTGCCTCCCGTTGAGGAAAAAATTGTAAGGGCTAAGATGGTAAGGAGGATAACTTCAACCCTTGGCAGAATGCAGTTTTTCACAGTTCGACTGGAGAATGGATACGCATATCCTGCCTACAAGACCTCCGGAGCCATAACAAGCATGGCCAATTCAGATGGATATATAGTTATACCTGCAAATGTGGATCTTGTTGAGAAGGATGAGATTGTTGAGGTGCACCTCTGGAGGTTTTAAAAATGTATCTGGGGATATGCGGTTTTTCCAATACGGGTAAGACCACATTGATATGTGAATTAATTGAGAGATTAAAGGAGTTTAAAATCGCGGTGATAAAGCATGTGCCACATGGTATTGATGTCGAGGGAAAAGATAGCACGAGATTCAGGGAGGCTGGAGCTTATGAGGTGGTGCTTCTCAACCATGAGGAGGCGCACTTCAAGAAATCCAGAAGCCTTTTCAGGGTTATAAAGGAACTAAGCTCCACCCATGACCTGGTTTTGGTTGAAGGTTTCAAGAGATATAAATTTCTTCCAAAGGTATGCCTGGGAGAGGCACCATGTGAGAACTGCATAATGAGGGATCCCTCGATAGAGGAGGTAATATCGTACATAAGGAGGGAGATAGAGATAGAAAGGATAATGAGACAGCTCCCCAACTTCAACTGTGGTGAGTGCTCACATAGAAATTGCAGGGAGATGGCAGAGGCCATTTATCGAGGGGAAGATGAGTTTAAAAACTGCCGATACTGGAATCCCAACGCGGTTATAAGTGTTAAGGTGAATGGAAAGGATATTTACATGGGAAAATTCGCGCAGGATGTGCTTGTAAACACTCTCTCAGGCCTGTTATCCTCCTTTAAAGGTGTAAAAGATATAGAGAAGGTAGAAATAAGATTTGAGAAGAAAAAATTATAAGAGAGAGTATGATGGAGATGCATGGATAATTCGTCAATGGTTCATCTTCTGGAGAGGGAAGGGTATATAAGGAGTGAGAGGGTAAAGAGGGCATTCCTGATGGTGGACAGGGCACAATTTGTGCCCGATGAGAATAAAAGTATGGCCTATTTTGATGAACCATTACCCATAGGGCATGCCCAGACTATAAGTGCGCCAAGTATGGTAGCGATAATGCTGGAACTTCTCAATATTGAGGATGGAAATAAGATACTGGAGATTGGGACAGGTTCTGGATATAATGCCTGTCTCATGGCATGCATGGGTGCCAATGTGATATCCATTGAGAGAATTCCTGCACTTTGCGATTTTGCAAAAAAGAATGTGGAGAAGTGTGCATGCAGGGAGAGAATCAAAATAATGCTTGGAGATGGCTCGGTGGGATATAAAAAGGAGGCTCCCTATGATAGGATCATCGTTACCTGCGGAGCCCCGGATATTCCCCCGCCTCTTCTAGAGCAGCTAAAGGATGGGGGAATAATGGTCATTCCGCTGGGAGGGACATTTTTCCAGGAGCTGTATGTGGTAAAAAAGGAGAGAGATAAAATACTCAAAAGAAGGTGGGGAGATGTGGCCTTTGTCCCTCTGATAGGAAGGTACGGTCACCGCTGGGCTTAGATTTCCCATATTTGTGGCGATGAATTTAAATAGGGAATTCGCAATATGATATTATGAAAAAGGATGAGTTTGATATCCAGTATGTTCTAAAGCACTTTTATAAAGTTCCCATAAAATCCATCATGGATAGAAAAATTTGGGATTTACCGTTAGTCTCGAAAGATACACCCATAGAGGATATTTTCTCGATAATGACTGCGAGGAGGCATGCTTGGGTCATGGAGAGGAAGGGTAGCACAAAGCTTGTTGGGGTTATAACTGAGAAAGATCTCCTTGAGGTCATGGCACCCAAGAGAATTAAGCCCTATGTTATTGGAGGTGTAAATCTTTCTTCTCTCCTATTGGGAAATGTCAAAACTGCTGAGGATGTAATGTGTAAAAAGCTCATAGTTATACATCCGGAGGATACTGTGGAGAAAGCCCTCGAAAAGATGAAATCCTTCCGGGTTAGAAGATTGCCTGTGGTGGATCATAAGGGTAATCTTCTGGGAGAAATCACAATAAAGACTCTCATAATCCAATTCAGGAAAGTGCTCAAATGGTATAGAATAACTAAAGATTAAAATTCTGCCCTCATCTTTTTTAATAGAAGGCGATAGTTCATCTCTGCCACTTTATTTTTTGAGTTTATCTTCATGGCTCTCTCGAGCAGTATCTTTGCCTTTTCATATTCCCGAAGGTCCATATAGCATCTTGCAAGATTGTTGAGAGCATTGTAGGATTTTGAATTCTTTTTCAATATTTTTTTATAAATCTCTATGGCAAGCCCATAGCTCCCCTTTCGACAGTAAAGATTTCCAAGATTCAGAAGATAGGTTTCTTCAGGATATCTTTTTACCAGGAGCTTGAGTATCTTTTCTGCCTCATCCAGCTTGCCTCCCCTCATCAGAGCTATGCTCAGGCCGTTGAGTACCTCCCTATTTCTTGATTTTTTATACAGAATTCTGAAAAGTCCCTCGGCTTTTTTATAATCCCCCTTTTCTATATATCCATATCCCTTCCTTATTTTCTCCTGGAGTTTCATGTATCTCACATCGTAATGAAGCAGGGAGAATAGAAAGAGGAAGAATGTGGCCGAGGCAAGAATTATTATGCTGCTATCATAGATTCCATATGTGCCGTTATTATGGATACCCAGAGCCTCATGGAGTGGAGCCACGGTGAGAAACGCCAGGGAGAGAAAAATAAATCCGAGCATTAGGGGAAGTTCAATCCTTTTAGCAGCAAGATAAAGACCCGTCACGATGACTCCCAAAGCTACAGATATGAGGATATAATCCAGGATGGATGGGGATATAGAATATAACGCCTCCAGTGGAGGCAGTATCGCCAGCAGAAAAAAACCTCCATAAACCATAAAGATCTCTTTTGTACCATGGATTTTTGGGCTTAGAAGGAGAAGAAGAATTGAAACAAGTGCAACAATACCTCCAATAAACCAGTTGAAGAATGCAAGTGCAAAGCCCATTATCAAAAGTACAAAAAATAGTATTATGAGATTACTCTTTTCTCCACTCTTAAGAATTTGGAATAGTATGAGGGCCAATGCTGCTAAAAGAAGAATAAATGTGATCCATGAAGCAATAAAAAAGAAATCACGATTTCCAAGGGGCCCATATAGAAATATGATGAGTGTTAAAATGACGGCAAGTGAGCCAAAGGCAAGAATGCGAGTTAAGGTGGTATTCATAGGCTATGATTTCTCTTCCACTATTTAAATATTTTTCAGAAAATTATCTGTAGAGGAGAATAATATCTCCTACATTTCCATTGAGATATCTGGCTATCACGGGACACTTTATCATGAGGAGATAGAATATGCCCCTGAACTCGCTCAAACCCTCACAGTTGCCCTGCCCCTTGGAAATAATCACATCATGCTCTTTGATCCATTGCCCGACTTCGGGGGAATTACGCTCAATGCCAACCTCTCCATTTCCTATGAATCTTATTTCATCCACAATTTTGTCTATACCTGTGTACTTTGCATCTTCAAGTGTGGCATCGTTTATTATCGGGCCCTCCTTCACCACGAGGGTAATTTGATAATCTTTCATCTCTCTGATGGTCTCGATGAGAAGCTTATCAAACACTATCTCTCCAGCATTGTCTGCAAAATAGAGTATTCTTTTTCCCCTCTCCAAATCTTTTTTGAATTTCTCAAAATCATCGTATCTGAATCTCCTCTTCAGAACATCATCCAGCGTTTTCTTTACATCGAAGCTATCAAGGGCTCCAAAATCAATTATGTTGCCTGCAATTGCAATCCTCACGGCTGTGCGGAGAGGATCATCGGATTTCTCAACTATCTTTTTAAGTTCAGGATACATTGATAATGCCAGGTCATTGCTCTCTTTCTTCACCTTTGCGTATGGATCCCCTCGAGCATATTTTCTCACCACGGCATGGGCAATATGGGCAAGCTCAGGCGGTGTTTTATTCCAGTCCTCTTTCAGAAGTTTTTCCATAACCTCCCGAAGTATTCTTTTCTGAATATCCTCTGAAAGTGAGGAGAACTTTGCTGCCTGCAGGGCCTGACGCAGAAAACAGGGAAAACACTCAGGTTGAGCTCTCATATTCCGGCATGAGCATGCACTATTAAAACAATCCGCATACGATGCCGATGCTTTTTTATACACGAAAATATGTGGACCAACCATCAATTATTTAGCAGAAATGTTTATACACCTCCAAAATATAAATAGCATCAGGGCGGGTAAGGCTTGGGACATAGTGCGTACCCTGAGGTGCACGTGAATACCGGCCCAAGGTCCGCCTTTCGGTAAATCTGTTTTTTAGTTAGGATTAGTTTGGATTTCCTCTCCCGGCAATCCTCTTCTAGATGATAGTTTTTTCACAGGCCACCTTACTGTCCGCATTAGGATATCAGTTTTTGGTCAATTCTTTTAATGTTCTCTAAGAAATCGTTGATATTCTTTACTGTTGCAAATTTTCTTCCATTTTCTGTAAGAGAATCTCACATTTGTAAAAAGTTTTGGTGTGTATATTAGATTCATTTCCCAATGTAAGTAGTGTTTAAATAAATTTTCTTAACCTAAAAGTTAAATATAAGTTTATCCATGTAATTCATATACCTATTTGAAGAAAAGGAATTTAGCAGGAGATAAACCGTAGCTAAATGGTATATGAGTATCATGAGAGACTCCCTAAAAAATGTTAAAGAAGTTAATAACAACATATATGGTTTCAAAAAGAGGTATCTAAGGACACATATGAATGGAGAGTGAATGTAACAAGGAATAGGGTGAAAAACAAATGGGAGAAAATAATAATGAAATCAATGAAATTCGCTTGCCATACTTATGTCCCATATGCGGTGCACCGCTAATTCAAAAAAAGAGAGGAAGATGGAGAAGTGGTGGTTTTTCCGAGGTTATCAATATAGGAGTAGGTAGTTCTGAGAACTATAACTCTTTTGAATGTAGTAATAATAAAAAGCACAAATTTCATGCATGGATTCTCTCAAAAGAAAGAGCCATACATATTATAAGGACCACTTGGATAAGGAAGTATGAATATTCAGAAGCCGCAGATATAAATTATGGATCTCTTTCCGAAGAAGAGAAAAGAATTTTTTATGAGGCTATTGAAAATTTTCCACATTCAGTGGAAAAAACTAGTTATGTGTGGATTATTTTCCCCCAGACAAGTACAATTCAACTTTCAAAATTCAAAGGTTTTTGGATTGTGTTTGAAAACTATAAAATTGATGGTTTGAATATATCTTTCAAATTTGGGTTTATTGAAGATGAAGCTGATAGAGAACGAAAAAAATATATTTTAAGGGGGGTATATCCAATATGAAAATGAAAGAGAAAAAAGAAAAATATGAGGAGTACATTGGGAAGACATACGATGATCCTAAAAAAATGTTAGAAGCTTTGAAGAAATTTGAGCTGAAAATATCAGATATCATAATTTTGCTGTTGGGAATTACTGAGGACAACTCGCCGATCTATGGAAGAACTCTATTAGTTAAAGAGGTTTTTCTTGCCATACAGGAAGTGTTCTCTAAATACCCTATAAAGTATCAAGATCCCATATTTGTTCCATATAAATACGGTCCTTACAGCTTTAATCTTATAGATACAGTCGAAACCATGGCCATGCAGGGATATATTATAAGGAGAGGAAAAAGAGGAACAAGAAAAGAAATGTTTTTACTTACTAAGAAAGGTAAAAAGATATATGAAGAAGTAAAGAAAAAATTAGAAAATAAATATCCTGGATTATTTGAAGAATTAAAAAGAAAAAGAGTGGGCTGGGATGAGTTGGGTACAGATGGTATTTTGAAGTATGTATACCAAAACTATCAAAGGTATCTTGATAAATCAAAGATCTATAAAAAATATGAACCCATCCAATGGGGAAAGGGGAGAGGATAAATGATTCGATATCACTGGAAAATAAGATATCAAAGTCCCTTAGGAAGATCAGTGATAAGAAATATTGAAATTAGTGCCTCTAGAGATGGACGCCATAGTTCTTGCGAAACTCCGATGAGAGCATATGGAAATTTTGAATTATCAGCTAAAAAAAAGGTTCCTACTGAAGTACCTCTCCCTTCAATTAGTCCAATCTATGTATATTATAAGACAATTAAAGGTGTTATTGGAGATACTCATAATATTACAAACAAAAATTACGAAAAGATTAATAAAGAGGCGGAGGTATTTCTAACAAAGACTGTACATGTTCCACTGCGAGTATTTGCTTTAGGTATGAATTCTACTATTATTGGATCTGATTATCTCACAAACCAGTCTTCTGCTGCAATAATAAAAGCCACCTTTAGATATATTAATTACCCCGTTCATCAGGAGTTTGAGTTTGTTACTATACCTCTATATTATGGATATGATAAAGATCTCATGAGTAGGATAATTAAGATTGGAGTTGATATTAAAAAAGAGTTAGATAAGCCAATTACAGGCTTTATAGACCTTAGAGATTCAAAAACATTTTCTGTTTTTAAAAGCCTAATAGAAGATAAACAGATATATTCCAATTTTGATTTGATTTTAATAAAATGGGGAAATCCAGATAGATTTTTGAATGATTATTATTTTTTAGAAGATCTTTTAATAAAGACCTACTCAAAGGAACAATATGATGATTTCCCCCCTATAATGATGATAGCAACTCTAAGAAAATCAGATAATACTGTAGGTATATCAGGTGTGCATTATACTCACATATTTGGGGGAGATTTGCATAATGTAGATAGAACACGTGGATTTTATTCTGATAAAAAAAGACTACCAACTCCACCCAGCTTTTTTGATAGAAATGAACTTACGATACATCCAATTAATGAACAAGAAATTGATGAGCTTAAAAACCACCAAATTGTTAAAAGATATGGACATTTAAGAGAAATATTAGACAATCCTCAGGAATGGACATCCTCGGATAAGCATCTCTCATCTGCTAATGGCTTGGCTTATATGTTGGAGACATATGATAGCTCAGAGGAATTTAGGATGGAACATAAATATTTAAAAAACGATGAAATCATGGAATATTATAACCAGAAAACTGTTTTAAAGAACAAGTCAAGACATATTATATACATCCAAGATCTTATGCACATATAATTGCTTGAACTCCTTATTCATATCGATGTGCTCCTGATCCTGTCAGCCCAGTATATTGTCTATGTAAGAAATAAAATCCCACCATATGCCCCATCACATAATCCGGATGGAAAGTTTAAAAAATGATGCTGCATAGCAGGTATGTGGGCTTCTACCAGGATATGGAAGAACTGTTTCGAGCCGGGAAGATAAATAGCAGAGATGAGCTTGAAAGATGGAAGAGCAAAATTGCCAAGAAGTATAAAATTCCAAATCCTCGAAACTCGGATATAATGCGACATCTCCCCAAAGATATTGTGGAAAAATATCACAGCATTCTTGTTAAAAAACCATCACGAACATTAAGCGGTGTGGCAATAGTTGCCATCATGACCTCACCATTTCCCTGTCCGCATGGAAAATGCATATATTGCCCTGGAGGCCCAGAGAAGGGTACGGCTCAAAGTTACACGGGTCACGAGCCTGCAGCGCTGAGAGCAGCGCAATATAATTTTGATCCCTATGAGCAGACAAGAGCGAGAATTGAGCAATTGAACACGATAGGACATCCCACAGATAAGATAGAGCTCATAATAATGGGTGGCACATTCACGGCCCGCCCGAAAAGGTATCAGGAGTGGTTCGTAAAGAGGGCATTTGATGCAATGAACGGTGTGGATGCAAGAAATCTTGAGGAGGCACAGTTAATAAATGAAAATGCCAAGAACAGATGCATCGGCCTGACAGTCGAGACTCGTCCGGACTGGTTCATGGAGAAAGAAATAGATTTTGCCCTTAAACTTGGGGCAACGAGGGTTGAATTAGGTATCCAGACGGTGTATGATGATATACTTGAAGGGGTGAAAAGAGGGCATGGAGTGAGGGAGAGCATCATAGCAACTCGCCTTGCAAAGGATGCGGGATTCAAAATAAATTATCATATGATGCCCGGGCTGCCGGGAAGCTCAACGGAGAAGGATTTCCAGGCATTTAAAGAGATTTTCCAAAATCCCAATTTTAAGCCCGATATGCTCAAGATTTATCCCACTCTTGTGGTTAAGGGTACGAAGCTTTACAAGATGTGGAAAAGAGGAGAGTACACGCCGTACACGCTTGAAGAAATGGTGGATTTACTTGTTCGCATTATAAGCATGGTGCCACCATGGATTCGAATCCAGAGAATTCAGAGGGATATCCCGGCGAAGTTCATAGAGGCGGGGGTAAAAAGAGGAGATTTGCGTGCCCTTGTTATGGAGGAGATGAGAAATCGTGGCTTGAGATGTCCTGAGATTCGGTGCCGTGAGGTGGGAAGAAAGGGGGGCAGTAATTTTGAGTTGATACGCAGAGATTATGAAGCATCTTTAGGTAGAGAGGTCTTTCTTTCCTTTGAGGATTTGAGTGAGGATTCAATAGCCGCATACCTTAGATTGAGGCTACCAAGCGAGCATGCACATCGAGCAG
>JAGGTO010000142.1 GCA_021163705.1 Thermoplasmata archaeon
ATCGCACTAACAGGGCAGTAGCGATTCTGTGATAGTTCTACTGCCTTTTTTGCCTTCTCATACTTCACGCCCCAGAATATGTATTTTATATGCACCTTTGTGTAGACCTTGGGATGCTCCTTTGCTCTCTCTCCCTCTATTTCAATGATAAATTTCCTTGGTTCATTTCTCATCTTTTGAAGTATGGCAACCACATCCATTCCTGTGCAGCCTCCAAGTGTCATTAGAAATGCTTCCATAGGCGCTGCGGCTTTCTGTACACCCAAATAATCAGATTCAAGCACTATAGAATGTTTTTCCGTCTCACCTAGAAATCTCATTCCTTCGATATGTCTCATTGTGACCTTTGCCATGGCCACTCCATGGTCACATACATAAAAAATTTTGTCAGTGAAAATTTGAATGTAATAGCTGTAGGAGAAACCCGTATATAGTAGTTTGAAGTTCTCTCTATTATGTTCGAAAAAACAACTGTGGATGAAAATTATGTGAGGATGCCCAGGGAAAAGCTGTTCAATTTTGTCGTGGAAATTTTCAAACGCCTTGATGTACCTGAAGAGGATGCAAAAATTGTGGCAGATAACTTGATAATGGCAGATATGCGTGGAATTGAGAGCCATGGAGTGCAGAGATTAAAGAGGTATGTAGATGGCATAAAAGTGGGAGCGGTAAATGTGCATCCAAATATAAAAATCGTCAAGGAAAGTCCCGTTTTTGCAGTTATTGATGGCGATGAAGCTCTTGGCCAGGTCGCAGGATATAGAGGCATGAAACTTGCAATCGAAAAGGCAAAGAAAGTAGGTGTGGGAATCGTAGGTGTGAGAAACAGCAATCATTACGGCATAGCTGGATACTATGCATACATGGCAGCAAAGGAGGATCTTGTGGGAATAAGCATGACCACATCAAGGCCACTCGTGGCGCATACAGGTGCAATGGAGAAGTTCATGGGAACAAGTCCAATATCCGTTGCCGCACCCGTTGAAGGAGATTACCCATTCCTTCTTGATATGGCAACAAGCGTTGTTCCAAGCGGAAAGGTGGAAGTATACAGGCGAAAGAATAAGCCTGTGCCTGGAGAGTGGGCCATAAGTACCGAGACAGGTGAAATAATTTACGATCCTAATGAGATTCTGAGTCCCAAGGGGACAATCCTTCCACTTGGAGGACTCGGAGAGATAACAGGAGGCCATAAGGGCTATGGATTGAGTGCTGTTGTGGATATACTTGCAGGCATTTTAAACGGGGCAACATGGAGCAGACATGTAGGTGGAACAAGTGATAAGCACAGCGATGTGGGGCATTTCTTTATGGCCATAGATCCAGGTGCATTTGGAGACAAGGATGAATTCAAGAGGAATATGAAGAAATTTGTGGATGAGCTAAGAAATGCGAAGAAGCATCCAAAATTCAATCGCATATGGGTACATGGAGAGAAGGGATTCCTAACATATGAGACCCGTTTGAAACTGGGAGTACCAGTATACAAGAAAGTTCTGGAAGAGATGAATGCCATAGCTGAGGAATTGGGCGTGGAAAAGCTCTCCTAAAATCATACTGGATGGAGCATCTTATATATTTTTTCTATCTCTTCAATTTTTCCTGCCTCGTCAGGAGTTTTATCATCTCTGATTCTTTTTATTCTTGCAAATCTAAGTGTGTATTTTTCGTACTTTGGAGAAATCTGAACATCCTCAAACTCCACCTCCACCACTATTCTTGGCTTAACCAATATGCCTCCGGGAATATCTCCTGCTTTATTTTCTAATAGAATCCTTGTTAATCTTTCCATCTCTATGTCCCTTAACCCCTTGAATGTTTTGCCCACTTCCACAAGTCTATCTCCCTGCCATAAGGCGAGATGGTAATCAGATAACCATTTTCTTCGCCTGCCATGACCCCACTCTGCCGCTGTTATTACTGCATCCACCTCAAAATTTCTCTTATATTTTAACCAATCTTTTGTTCTTTTTCCAATGATGTATCTACCTGTCTCTTTTTTACATACAATACCTTCATAACCTTCAGAAATTAGCCTATTAAACTCTTTCTGCAAAGATTCCACATCAATTATTTTCCATCGAGGTATGGTTTTATCAGTCACATCCTCCATCATACTCACTCTTTTTAAATAAGGTAGATCCGTTATTGCTCTATCGATATAAACAGCATCAAAAAAGTAAAAATCTATCTCTACATTTTTTCTCTCTCCAAATCTTCTCATTATATTTTGAAATGGCAGAATTCTTCCATTTTTTAAAGCGATTACCTCTCCATCCAGGATAACTCTTTCTCTTATATCCTTCGCATACTCTAAAATTTCTGGAAACTGCCCTGTAATATCTTTGCCTCTCCTAGAGAAAATTTTGATTTTATCTCCATCCTTATGAAGAAGTATTCTCACTCCATCTAATTTTGGCTCTATCCAGAAATTATTCTCCCTTATTATCTCTTCTAGGCTCATGGCCTTCTCAGCCAGCATGGGTCTGAATTTTATACCAGGTCTCAATATCTCCTCTCTTCCTTCCAGCAGATTCTCCCATCCAGCGACATAGAGTCTCTTTTTCAGATCTTCATACTCAACCTTGTATATTTTGGCCAGAGCTTCTAATACTAGACCCTCTCCTACACCCACCTGCAAATCATTTAAAAGGGTGGAAATCAGAAGAGAGGCTGTTTCATTGTCCAGAATTGAAATTATGCCTCTTAAAACATTTGCTCTATTTTCCCTTCCCGCACTTATTAAAGCTTCAATTACCTCCTGAATTGATAGGCTCTTGGGAAGAAGCGTGGTTTGTCTGTATCTTTTGTTGGACAAATATTTAAAAACGGCCTCGTAGGTATCTCCCCTGTAATAGGATGTGAAATCTCCTATGGCCTCTTTAACAATGGAGAGAGTATATCCATCAATCTTTGATAGAAGAAGGTAAATCAAAGCTCTTTTTTCTTCTATGCTCATTTCTTCTAGGTATCTTCTCAGAATTTCAACTTTTTTATTTTTAGAACTTGTTCTGCGTAACTCTTCACAAAGCTCTCTGAATCTTTTCACAGAAATGAGATAATTTTCCCAGAATAAAAAATTTTAGAATTTTATATGGGGATGCACTCTTCCCCTTTTAAGAGCCTCCTCAATATTGTCTCCCTTCTCCCTGGACCAGAAGCGGCGTACTGTTGTGTATATCCCTCCACGATTGTTCACATAGAGCTCCACATAAACCCATCTCGGCTCCACCGCTGCTTTAAAATCCTCGAGAATCTTATTTGCAAGGTGCTCGTGCCATATTCCATAGTTTCGATACGCAATGAGATACATCTTCAGCGACTTCAATTCCGGCAGCTTTTTATCCGGTTCATATACTATTCGCAGAGTGTAGTAATCTGGCAAGCCTGTTTGGGGACATACTGCCGTCAGCTCTGGATACACATATTCCACCGCAGTATGAGTCTCCGGGTACTCGTAGGGGGCGGTCTCTATCTTCGGAAACTCCATGGCTCACTCCATGAGGGTATAGTTTTTATTCTTTTCCGTGATGCATTCTTATGTACTCTATTATTCCCCCAGCTCTGATTATATCCATCACATAGCCCTCAAAGGGCGGGAAATGCACCACAAAGCCCTTTGTTTTATTCTCTATAAT
>JAGGTO010000133.1 GCA_021163705.1 Thermoplasmata archaeon
ATATCCTCTCAGCTCTGCAGGACCTTCATAGTTCACATGAGAATACAACCAAACCCCAATTGAATAACCTCCATCGTAAAGTATTCCCCTTGTGCCAATAAATTTTGAATAATTTAGAATGTAACAGTAGATATGCACTCTCTGGCCCTCATACTTTTCAATCTCACCGATGCTTATATTCTCATATCCCTCCTGGTATTCAAGTGAGATATTTTCCGCATATAAAACTCCATTTTTAACCTCTCCAATTATGTGCACTCTTCTCTCTCCATAGTAGCTCCAGGGTATGCGAATCCAGGTGATATTGATGCCATCAGTTATCTCCATAGAGTAAGGATCCCACATCTCTTCCACCGCTTTAAAATCTCCTCTCAGGGATATGTACATTCCTTCAAAATAAGATGGGTTCTCCGTTACAATGGATACTGTGACATTCATAAATTCTTGAAGAATCTCTATATCATCATCGCTCTCTACATAGATTGCCACTTCATCAAATTCATCGCTGACTATTCCCCTGACCCTAATATACTCTCCAGGCCGGAGCTCTTTCTTCCCGGGGAATATCACCAGACAGCTATCATTTTCATCGCCCATCTCAAAAATGTTCCTTCTTTTCAAATTCTTAATTACACCTTCAACTTCCACATATTTCCCTATATTCCCCTTCAGATTCCTTATATTTACTCTTTCTGGCTCCAAAGTATCTCGATAGATATAAATGGAGAGGAGGAGCAGGAGGACAACCATTAATATTGAAAAATCTTTGCTGGAGATTAATTTTTTAAGCATACTCTCCTCATAAGGATAGAATATTTAAAACTTTGCATCCGAAAAATTAAATAGGTAGCTATACTAAGAAATGGAGATGGCAACTCCCCTTATGAGGCAATACTACCGAATCAAATCGAAATATAAGGATGCCATACTTTTCTTCCGCGTAGGAGATTTCTACGAGACATTCGAGGAGGATGCAAAACTCGTTTCCAAAGAACTCAACATTGTGCTCACGAGAAGGAGCAGGGATGAGCCAGTACCCATGGCTGGCATACCCTACCATGCACTGGATGCTTATCTTGGAAGACTGGTAAAGAAGGGATACAAGGTTGCCATATGCGAGCAGTTGGAAGATCCATCCAAAGCCAAGGGACTTGTCAAGAGGGATGTTGTGCGTGTGGTCACACCTGGCACACTAATTGACGATGCCTTCCTTGACGAGGGAAACAATTTTCTCATGGGCATATATAAAAGGGGGGATAGATATGGCTATGCTGCCCTTGATGTCTCTACAGGAGAATTCTTTGCAGGGGAGGTGGATTTCTCCTCTCTAAATGCGGAGCTTCTCAGATTGCAACCTTCTGAAATAATAACAAACTGTGAGATGAAACTTGAGCAATCATATAGAAGACTGGAGGATGGCTATTTCGAGGATTATGAGGACATCCTGAAGGAACATTTTGGAGTTGTCGAACTTTCTGGATTCGGATTAGGGGAGCTTGCCCTCAGAGCTGCCGGAGCAACATTAAAGTATGCCAAGGAAAACACCATGTCGGAGCTTAAAAACATAACCTCTCTGCAGGGATATTTTGATGAGAATTATCTTATTTTGGATTCCACCACGCTAAAAAATCTCGAGGTTTTTCGCAACATCTTTGGCGAGAGTAAATATACTCTCTACTCCACAATAAATAAGTGCCATACGCCCATGGGCTCTAGACTCCTCAAAAGATGGATGGAGAGACCCTTAAAAAATGTGAAAGAAATAAAGAGAAGGCTTGATGCTGTGGAGGAACTCATTAAAAAGGATTTCATAAGAGAGGAAATAAGAGAGAGTTTGAAGAGAATAAAGGATTTAGAGAGAATTGAAACAAGAATATCCTTAGGCAGGGTCACTCCAAGGGATTTGCTTGCTCTCAAAGATAGCCTGATTCACTGTGAAGAATTGAAGAAAAAATTCGAAGCCTCATTGCTGAGAGATGCTGTAGATAAGATAAGCGGCTTTGAGCCCATTGTGGAGCTTCTGGAGAAGAGCATTGCCGGGGACTATCCAGTTGGAGAAGGAGTGATCAGGGAAGGTTACAATGAAGAGCTTGACTCTCTTCGAAGAATGGCCCAGGAGGGAAAGAAGATCATTGCCAGATTAGAGGAAAAGGAAAGAAGAAGAACAGGAATTAAGAATCTTCGCATAAAATACAACGATATTGTTGGCTACTATATTGAGGTGAGCAAGGGCCAGATATCCAAGGTTCCCAAGGAGTATAAGAGAAAGCAAACATTGAAAAACTACGAAAGATTCGTCACTGAAGAGCTCAAGGAGATAGAATATCAGATAATGAGTGCAAGAGAGAGGATGATGGCTCTGGAGGAGGAGCTTTACGGGGAGATAGTTAACAAGCTTGCAGAATACTCTCAAAGGATCAAAGATGTGGCCAGGGGCGTTGCCCTGCTGGATGTGCTCTCATCCTTATCCACCATAGCCCTGGAATACAATTACTCCCGTCCAGAGGTGGATGAGAGTCTGGATATAGAGATAAGAAATGGGCGACATCCGGTGGTGGAGCTTTACACCGATTTTGTTCCAAATGATACCCACATTAATTCTGAGGCAAGATTTATAATTCTAACAGGACCAAATATGGCGGGAAAGAGCACATATATGAGACAGGTTGCCCTTATAGTTATTCTTGCCCAAATGGGTTCCTTCGTTCCCGCAGATTATGCTAAGATAGGCATGGTGGATAGAATTTATACCCGTGTAGGGGCCAGTGACGATATAACAAGGGGAAGAAGCACATTTATGGTGGAGATGATTGAGCTTGCCAACATACTCAACACTGCCACCGAGAGATCCTTAATACTTCTTGATGAGATTGGCAGAGGTACGAGCACATATGATGGTCTTGCAATAGCATGGAGCATAACGGAGTACATTCACAACGAAATAAAGGCCCGCACAATTTTTGCCACCCATTATCATCATCTCATAGAGCTTGAAAACATCCTTGACAAAGTTAGGAATTATCATATAGCTGTTAAGGAATCTCCAGATGGTCTTGTTTTTGTGAGGAAGGTTATGCCTGGAGGAATGAGCAAAAGCTATGGGATAGAGGTGGCAAGGCTTGCAGG
>JAGGTO010000110.1 GCA_021163705.1 Thermoplasmata archaeon
GGCCACCTTTTCAGGTGGATCCCCAAACGAATAGGGATGATATTTTCTGAGCATATCGGTATCTGTTGCCCTTGGTGCCACGCATACAACCTTAATTCTTGAGCCAAATTCTTCTGCAAGAGATTTGGTAAGTGCAACCACCGCCGCTTTAGAGGCACAGTAAGCCGATGCATTAGCTATGGGATAAAGTCCAATGATTGAGGCTACATTGACAATAACTCCTTCGCTCATGTAATCTATTGCGGCTCTTATCATATTCAATATTCCAAATACATTCACCTGGAAAATCTGCTCCCATTCGCTGGGTAGCATTCTATTGAGGGGCTTTACTATGTAGATTCCTGCATTATTTATCAACACCCTCAGATTTCCCATCTCACTGGCTTTTTTCACTATTCTTAATGCATCTTCATAGTTACTCACATCTCCCTGGAGCATTATTGCCTCTCCACCGCGATTTTCTATAGCTGCCACAGTTTGCATAGCTTTTTCCTTATTTCTCAGATAATTGACCACAACAAAAAATTTCTCGGAGAGCTTGATGGCGGTAGCCCTGCCAATTCCCCTTGAGGCTCCAGTAACTATGGCCACATCCATGGAAGTAGAATATTCCCAGCTCTTATTTAAAATCTTGGGAAAGAGTAAAGAAGAGATAAAGTTTATTAACTTTCCGATGATTGCGGAAATATGCCTAAGGAGTTAGTGTTAAGAGTTGCAGAGGCACCTCAGATGGATGTGGGTTTAGGGAGAGCGAGAATTGATACGCCTACTCGTCTTTTTCTCGAGGTGGAGGTGGGTGATGTAATTGAGATTGTAGGTAAGAGGACAACGGTGGCAAGAGTTTTCAGGTCCAAGCAGGAAGATGAGGGAAAGGGAATAATAAGGATAGATGGACACATAAGAAGAAATGCGAAGGTTACTGTGGGAGATAAGGTTAAGGTCAGGAGGGCAGAACCAATTGAGGCGGATAAAGTTGTGCTTGCACCCATAATAGGGAAGAATCAGAGATTGAGATTTGGAGAGGGCATAGGTGATTTTATAAAGAGGGTGCTTCTTAAAAGACCGATGGTTGAGGGGGATGAGATTGTAGTGCCCAATATCACGCTGATGGGGAGGATGGGCATATTGTTCCAGGTAGTGAAGACAAACCCATCAAAAAAAGTTGTGCAGATAGGTGCAAAAACCCTGGTGGAGGTGCGCGAGGAGCCTCCTTCCGAAATAGAGGCTGCGGTGGAGCATATTACATATGAGGATATTGGTGGATTGGAAAATGAGTTGCAGAAAGTTAGAGAGATGATTGAGCTTCCTCTCAAACATCCTGAATTATTCGAGAGATTGGGAATACAGCCTCCCAAGGGAGTACTACTTTACGGTCCTCCTGGAACAGGAAAAACACTAATTGCAAAGGCGGTGGCCAATGAAAGTAACGCCAATTTTTATGCAATAAATGGTCCAGAAATCATGAGCAAATTTTACGGGCAGAGCGAGCAGAGATTGCGTGAGATTTTTCAGAATGCACAGAAAAACGCACCAAGCATAATATTCATAGATGAGATTGATAGTATTGCTCCAAAGAGAGAAGAGGTTACTGGAGAAGTGGAAAGAAGGGTGGTAGCACAGCTTCTCACACTTATGGATGGCTTAAGTGGTCGTGGACATGTTATCGTGATAGGTGCAACTAACAGGGTGGATGCCATAGACCCAGCTCTTCGTCGCCCCGGAAGATTTGATAGAGAAATAGAAATAGGAATTCCTGATAAGAAGGGGAGAAAGGAGATTTTGCAGATTCACACGCGAGGAATGCCTATTGAAGGCACACCTGAGGATAAAGATAAACTCTTGGAAGAGCTTGCAGAGTTAACCCATGGGTTTGTTGGAGCGGATCTTGCGGCTCTTGCAAGAGAAGCAGCAATGAAGGCACTTCGTCGCTATCTTCCGCAGATAGATCTTGATAAGCCTGTTCCCACAGAGGTTCTTGAGAACATGAAAGTGACCAGAGAGGATTTCAAGGAGGCTCTTAAAGAGATAGAGCCCAGTGTGCTTAGAGAAGTGCTTGTGGAGATACCCTCGGTGCATTGGGACGATATAGGAGATCTGGAGAAGGTAAAAGAGATATTAAGAGAGGCAGTTGAGATGCCTTTAAAGGATCCTGAGGCATTTAAAAAGATGGGAATAAGGCCCTCTAGGGGAATACTTCTCTATGGACCTCCTGGCACAGGAAAGACCCTTCTTGCAAAAGCAGTTGCTACGGAAAGTGAAGCGAATTTTATAAGTGTGAAAGGTCCTGAAGTCATGAGTAAATGGGTTGGCGAAAGTGAGAAGGCAATACGCGAGATATTCAAGAAGGCAAAGCAATCTTCACCCTGTATAGTATTTCTGGATGAAATAGATGCCATAGCCCCCCGTAGAGGCTACTATTCAGATTCAGGGGTAACTGAGAGGATAGTTAATCAGCTCTTAACTTCCATGGATGGCTTAACAAGTCTTGAAGGTGTAGTGGTTATAGCGGCTACAAATAGGCCAGATATAGTGGATCCGGCGCTTCTCAGGGCTGGAAGAATAGACAGGATAATTTATATTCCTCCTCCAGATTTTGAGGCCAGAGTAAAGATTTTGAAGGTTCATACCCGGAAGATGCCGCTTGACAAGGATGTGGATCTTGAAGAGCTTGCAAGAAAAACTGAGTATTATACAGGCGCAGACCTAGAGAATTTATGCAGAGAAGCAGGAATGATGGCATTAAGGGAGAAGAGTGAAAAGGTAAGGCAGAAACATTTCTTGGAAGCATTGAAAGTTATCCATCCCTCTCTGGATAAGGAAACAATAAAATACTACGAAAGTATTGTGTATGAATTGAGTAAAGGTATTCGAAAAAGAAAGGAGGATTTGGGCTATTACTCATGAGGTGATAGGATGAAGAAGTTCGTAACGGAATTAAGAGGAAAAACCGCCATGACGGATGATGGTGTGATCCTGGGAACGATTGACAATTTTGTAATAGATACAGACACGGGAAAGATAGAGCATGTGCTAATAATACCCGCTGAGGATTTAGAGACAAGAAACTTCAAAAAAGATGCTCAGGGTAGGCTTATAATGCCGTTTCAGAGCATGAGATCTGTTAGAGATGTAGTGGTAATGACCTTGAAAAAGTGATCATAGACGATAACGAAGAATCGCCGCTATACCACCAAAGGCATTTGCAAATATTTTGCCCTCTTCGCTCTCATTTGATATTAGCTCAACTGAGGTATTGAACTGCTCCGCTATATCATAGTACTCTTCAATTAGATCTCTCTTTTCTACTATATCCATAGGTACATTGCATTCAGGGCATATTTTCTCCTGAGGCTCTCCCTTTACAGTTTCTTTTATTTCCTTTCCGCACTGAGGACATCTCCATGTTACTCTATATCTTCGTAAATTCTCTGATATTAGAAGAGTGTCCACTGCACCTTTTTCTAGGGCATCTCTAACTTCTTTCTCTCCATAGACTGCAAGACCACCATCCGGTTTTCTTATCTCCCTAAAGAATCGATGTAAAAGTTCTCTCTCTTTGAAAACTTCCATATTTTGAAGTGTTGTGGCTGCTTTATTCACAAGCTCCTGAAGGCCATATTCATCTGTGTAGCCCACATCAAAGACCTCTATAATTTTCTTCTTAAGCTCGTGATGAAGATAATCTCCTTTCAAAAACATATCCTTAGTGCCCCCGGGCCCTCCAATAAGGATGCCTTTCAGTTTATCTTCGCTTAGAAAAACTTCATTGGCTTTATCTCCAACCTTTTTGAAAAATTCATGAACTGCAAGCTCAATAAGTCTTTCAAATCTTCTGGATGATTGACCACCCTGATGATGCTTGCTTGGTACCATACTATCAAGATGCTTCACTATCTCAATTCTTGTTCCCTTCAAAAATCCTATGGTTGCCTCTTTTCTATCAATTACAAGAAGTCCAAAAATATCCTTTTCTCCAAGCATTGCTTTTAATGGCTCAAGATAGAATTTAGAATCACATTTATAGATGAACGATTGTACAGGCTCAGGAGGCTCCAGAACATAGGATACCATCTCTGTCTGATCCCCTCGCTTTATCACATGTCCAACAAATACCACAAGACCATTTGGTGGAGGCATTCTGAAATATTTTAAACGGGACATTATGCTCTCAATGGCACTCATCACATTCTTTCTTGTGCTTTTACTCTTTATATTTGCTGATGTTCCGTATTCATCTCTAAGATAAGAAATGACATCGGATATGGGTCTCTTTGGAGGAATATAAACTGAAATGAGCTCAGTGCCTCTACCTTCGTATTTTTCCAATTCCTCCAGCGCACGACGAAACTCGTATTTTTTCTTTGCATCCTCTGTGTCCATCTCTCAACACCTTGTTGGGTAATTTCTTTTATTAAATAAAGATTAGCCCCAGAAAGAAAGTGGGATGTTCTTCAGATAACCGAAATTCTCATTCTAACATTTTCAGAGCTTTCACCAGAGAGTTAAAGGCGATTTCCAGATTCTCTTTGCTGGCAATCTCAATCAGCTTACTTCTCTTTTTTATTTTGCTCTCTCTGAGAAACTTTCGAATTGCCCCTTTCTCAGGTTCTATCCTTTCATTGAACTCTAAGAGAATAAGGTGTGCGATATTTTCCTCTATGCACTTTTTATCTCCCAGAATTACAAGAATTACTCGAAAGTTTTGGACTGTTATTAAATACGGATTATCTCCCTCTATTTTATATTCTCTAAAAATCTCGGACACTACCTCTTTAAGCTTGAAATCTGTGAAATGCTCCCGGTCAAGAAGAATGAGATATGTAGTGTAGCCACTTATTTTATGCACCTCTTTGATTGCGCGAAGCACTTTAAGTCCAGTAATTTTTCTTGGTATTGGAGTTTTCTGAAAAAGCAATGTCTTCTTTCCATTGTATTTTTTGGCTAGTGGCGGAAGTATTTCATATTCAGCCCTGCCATCTCCAGTTATCACATATGCAACTACAGAATCTCCCCCGGGAGTATCCGAAACTTTCATAAAAACACCTCAAACTTTAATAGTTGTTGCAAGAAATCTTGGGTCTGTATTTGAATCTACTAAATCTTCAAGCTCTTCCAGAGAGAGCGCTTTGTGATAGAGTATGTCATTAACCCTTCTCAACAGAAGCACCTGGATATTCTCTTCCTCATCTTCATTTTTCCCATCTTCAAGTATATCCAGGAGATAATAGAGCACATCCAGGCTGTGTGTTGATAGCACTACCTGCCAGTTTCCGCTGTACAACCATTTCAATAATCCCTTTACAAATGAAGGATGCATGGCTGCATCAAAATCATCCCAGAGAATCAGGCGGGGTTTGAGAAGTCTTATTACCATATATGTCCTGACTATCTTTTTAGCTCCATCACCAATATCCATTATATGGATATAGGTTGCATCATCTCTCCTGAGATACCAGCCATCCTTTTTGAGAAAAACTTCCGTGAAGTTTTCGTCCAGTTCCCCACTTATAAATTTTGCCACCTCTTTATGAATCTGTGCTTTCATTAATTTCTCTTCCTGCTCCTGTAAGAAATCATCCAGCTTTTTCATAAATTGTGTATCATACGGGAAAAAAAGAGTTTGTGTGTAATCAGAGATTTTCTCTGACTTTTTGCCCTCTATTATTATCTCGGAAGGTTTGTTTGGAGATATATGTGCCTCCCAAGTTTTCCACGAACCATCCAAATCCGCCTGAAAAATAAGTTCGGCCACACCATCATATTTATATACCAGACTCCTCGAGCCGCTCTTTCTTTGGGATAAAAAGCTCTTAACAGTGTCTCCACTCACTTTTTTTCTTATCGGGCTTCCTCTATCAGGGTCTGGAAAGAGATAGAGTGCATCTAAAAGGGTGGATTTCCCCGAATTATTTCTTCCCACCAAAATATTGAATTTCTTGAGGGTAAGGGGTTCTGATAATGCTCTTATGCCTCTGAAGTCTTTGAGCTTCGAAATCTCCTTTATAAGGACACTTCCCATAATTAGAATTTATTATCTGTTGGTATTTAATTTTTCCGTCACATATTCTCAATTTACCGGTGATTTAATTTTTCTGAGAGTGAGTGACTCTCTCTATAATACAAAAGGTATGTGTTGCCAAGAATGGCCAGAGAGAGTAAAAAGAAGAGCAGGGCAGAGAGATTAAAAATGAAAACATGAGAATATCTAAAATAATCCAGAAGTGCTCCTCCCATTAAAGGTGAAATAACAGAGCCAATATTTGAAGTTAGATTAAGAAAACCTATAGATGTCCCCACATTCTTTGTGGTAGAGGCGGCAAAGCTTCTTGAGATTGGCAAGAATCCACGACCACCAATGAAAAAGAGAATAGTGCCAAAAATAGCCACAATCCTGTTATCCACCATGATTAAAAAACCAGCGAGTAAAGTGAAGATGGAGAGCAACCAGAGGGCATGGGAGAAACTTTTTCTATCTGAGACATGACCCACAAGAAATGTTCCCAGAAGAGATAGCATGCTGGCAACAGATAGTAACAGGGTTGTTAGTTCCCTTCCCAGTGTCATGATCTCGGCAAGATAAAAAAGAAGAACCTCACTTCCCAAGGCAAAAAGCATCCCGTATAGAAAAGATAGTGTGTAGAGGGGAATGCCTGCCCTCTTTGTCTCTTTAACCTCTTTGATTTCGTCTCCTTTTAAATCTTTAAAATGCAGTGAGAGCACTCCTCCCAGAAAGTAAAAAACTGCCACAGTAATTACAGCATTCTTTACATTTCCCAGAAGGGCATTGTAAAGTATATATCCTACTGAACCCCCAAGCCCACCCATTATGTAATAGGAGCTCATGAGTCTGCCCCGCAGGTGTTTTGGGGAAGAAAAATGCACAAAGGCCTGCATGGTGGGCCATACCATTGCACCATAGAATCCATCCATACCTCTTAAAAGTATCATCAGAAAGTACGGAACATGGGGATACAGCAGGGAATCAATGCATAATCCTGCAAAGCCTACGAGAACTATGAGAATACGGCTAGCTCCCCTATCTGCTATTCTACCAACTATGGGAGAAAATATCCCACGGGTAAGCATGAATACCGATGCCAGTATGGATATTTCAAAAACGGTGGCTCCTAAATCTCTGAGAAAGAAGGCAATGACTACACGAAGTAATCTTGCCGCTATCCCTCCCAGAAGGGGGATGAGAAAAATGGAGAGATAAAGCTTTCCTCGAGTTTTCATTTTCAATGGGCATAGATGCGGAAGATATATATTTTTACTGATAACCGCTCAAATCGTTCTCATTCCAGTAGTTGAATATCATTTTTCTCTGGGATGAAGTAACATCTTTGGCCATCCCTGCCTGATAGGAACCGTATCTTGCTGTAATCTGCTCCTCGATTGGCAAAGATATTTTCAAAGCTTTTTCCACATGCTTTCTCTCTATGTATCTATCTCCATTCATTACGGCAAGATCCCCTGCAGCCCTTATCAAGCCTCCAAGCTCTCTGAGTCGCAGGGTGAGACCATTTTCACCATCAATTCTCTTTGCCCTTTTCTTTCCTTCCTCAATTATGGCAAGAACCGCATCTCTCGTGGCATGGGGTATTCGACCATCCATGGCAATCTCCTGAGCCACAAACTGAGCATACTTGGCCCTATTTTCTTCGGTGTCGGGCATTGAGGTTTTCACCAGAATCTCATAGCCTTCGCCTATTATCCTGGATCTCAGAGGTGATAGTATGTTTGGAAGATCTTGAATATTGCAGGCCGCCACTAAAATAAAATCGCAGGGCACATCATCCACACGAACTGATGCTCCTGCACTCTGAGGATTTCTTCCTGCTATTGGAAACTTCTTCTCCTGCATGGCAGTGAGAATACTCCTTTGCAAAACTCCTAAATGCGTTATTTCATCTATGAACAAAACACCCTGATGTGCCTCATGGATCGCTCCTGCTACCACCCTCTTATACGGAGGTGTACCAAGCTGAGGATGCCCTCCATATGGATCATGGCGCACATCTCCAAGCAATTCTGTTTCACTGGCTCCCGTGGCCATAACAAACGGATTTCTTTTAAGAGGTACTATAACCTTGTAGGGCTTCTTTTTCTCCATAGCCCTTCTTTTCTCCAGCATATTTTCGTCCAGTACCCTTATTTTCTCTCCCTCTCTTTCGTACACTATTATTTTCTCCTTTCCTCCCTCTCTGACAGTTGTGGTTACCCTGGGAGGCAATGCTGCTATTCCAAAGGCTGCTCCAATAGCTCCAAATATATCCCCAAAGGGTCCCATGGACGATTGCACTATTTTTGGAGCTCCGCATTTGGGACATACGGGCTCTGATGGAGATGAATATGTGCCACATTTTGGACATCTGAACCCCAGTTTCTCCGCAACATGCTCAGGCACATCTCTCGGATCCATTAAAATTCCCTGGGATGAAAGTATCTCTTTTTCCTCTTCCTCCACCTCTCTTTTGGTTCTAACTTCCACCAATGGCCTCTCGGGATTTTCCGGATTATGCACAACCCTTATCTCCTCCGTTGGAGGGGGAAGATGAAGAGCGAGAGCCTGAGCAATCATGCTTTTTCCTGTTCCAGGTGGACCCACAAGAAGAAGATTTCTTCTTTGCTTTGCGGCCATCTTGGCAATCTCTATAGCTTCATCCTGGCCAATAACCCTATCCAATGGATCCCCCGGAATTATTATCTCCTCCGTAGTTTCGAAATCCTCCAAACTGAATCCTTTTCTGGGATCTATCATTTTTTCACCATGTCTTTGGTAAGAAGAAGCATGTTGACTGGCATCTTGGTAACATTACCTATTTTATAACCCACAATTTTCTTTATCCCCTTTTGATGCGCTATGTCCACAAGCCTCTGAGATATTACTCCCCCTGTAACTATTGTATCTCCCTTCTCCTTTGCCTCCTTTATCTTCTCAATGAGCTCGTTTATGGGTATCCTCAGAACTATTTTCTCTCCATTAAGTAATGCAGCCTCTTTCCTGCTATTCAACTCCTTGTACAGTTCCCATAAACTGAACTCCTTGTGAGCATTATTACCTTTTTCATTCTTTTTAAGCTCCACATCGAGCTTGTTCATGGCTATGTACTGGTCCACAGGCATTTTGTTCCTCAGTGCCTTTACTATCTGCTTGTAAGTGAGCTCCTCAACCTCATACCCAGGCGGAGCACGAGCAATAAAATCTATATCGGCCACCTGAAGAAGCTCCTTCAATATGAGATCTCCTCCATGATCTCCATCCAAGAATGCGGTAACAATCTTCTTCTTGCTCAGCTCTATTATCGTTTTCGGTATATTTGTGCCATTCACAGCTATGGCATTCTTTATTCCATAGTTAAGGAGATTTATTACATCGCTTCTACCTTCAACAACTATTATGGCATCGCTCTTATCTACATTGGGTCCTGCAGGTAAATGATCCTCGCCATAACTTATGACCTCCTCAATCTCCACAGCCTCTCTCACCGTTTTTATGAGATCCTCACTCACCTGCTTACCCTGTTTTAGGAGCATCTGTAGTAATTCTTTGGCCCTGTCTATCACCTTCTGTCTTTTGGCAGCCCTTATATCTTCTATGGCTATAACCTCCACTCTGGATCTGCATGGACCCACGCGGTCTATGGTTTCCAAAGCTGCTGCAAGTATTGCAGTTTCTACCTGATCCAGACTTGAGGGAATTAATATCTCACCCACCGATTTTCCCTTCTCTGATCTTATTTCCACCTCAATTCTTCCTATTCTTCCACTTTTTTGAAGATCCCTTAAATCAAGTTCATCTCCCAGAAGACCTTCAGTTTGACCAAATATTGCTCCAACAACATCGGGCCTTTCAACTATTCCATCAGTTTCAATTTTTGCTCTTATCAAATATTTTGCCGCATAAGGATCAGTATTCAAGTTAATCACCTCCATTTATCTTCCTATGGGGAAAAATAGTCATCTCTCAGCCTCTACCTGGCGAATTTGGATGATATGATACTCCATTGAGCGTGATATGTGATGAGGTGAGGATGACCATTTTTCCCTTGTGGGTTTATGCAGCCACCATTTATAAATTTTGTTATTCATCCATGAACTCAGGCGGAATAGAGAACAGGAGCTTCCAGTTTTCCTCCTTCTCCAGACACACAACTCCCCCCATGTAAAATCTCAAAATCTCTTTGGACTCTCCGCATAAAAGCAAGGATGCAAGCGCACCAAGATGTGGAAGATGCCCAACTATCATTATATCTTCATTCATACTCCTAATCTTCTTGGCCCAGATGGATGGATCTGCAAGAGGTTCAAGATCCTTCTCTTCCTGCAATTCACATCCAAGCAAGGAGGCAATTATCTGGGCAGTTTGCTTTGCTCTCAATTTTGTGCTGTGAAATATTTTTCTCACTCTTATCCCCTTCTTTTTTAGAAATTTTGCAGTTTTAGTCACATTCTCCCTTCCTTTTGCTGTTAAGGGTCTTTCTGGATTTTCATCCTTGCTCATCGCCTCACCATGCTGCACAAGATAGAGCCTCATTTTCATCCCCCTTCTATTTATGTCTTTCAAAAAGATAAAACTTTGGGCAGAAGATTTTTTATATTGATATTCATTCTATTTTGTATGCAGGCAATAATTTTGGCCGCGGGGGAGGGCCACAGGCTCAGGCCATTAACCACGAATATGCCAAAGGTAATGCTTCCTGTGGGAAATAAGCCTATTCTTGAGTATGTTATAGATGCCCTGCGAGAGAACTATGTGAATCACATAACAATAGTTGTGGGATACAGGGCCGATAAAATCAAGCAGTATTTTGGAAATGGCTCGGAGTTTGGAGTGCATATAGATTATGTTATGCAGAAAAAGCAGCTGGGCACGGCCCATGCACTCTATCAAGCAAGAATGGATGATGAATTCCTTCTCCTCTATGGGGATAATATGATAACGGGAGATTGTGTTAGAGAGCTTCTGAAAACTGAAACATATACGATTATTGGAACCTATAGCAACAAACCCTCAAGATATGGTGTGATTGAATCTAGAGGTAATAAACTGATGAAAATCAGAGAAAAACCATCAATGGAGGAGGGGGCAATAGTGTTCACCGGGATGGCCCATTTTGATGCTGAAATATTCAATGTCATAGAGGAGGCAATGAAAGATGGCATCTACAAGCTTCCGGATGTACTTAACAGAATGGATATAAAAATAAAGATTGTGGACTGCTGCTGGAAAGATGCAATTTACCCCTGGGATCTCTTAGAGCTAAATTCTTATGCCCTTAAGGGAAATATAAGAAAACTTGCAGGAAAAATTGAAGATTCAACGATTATAGGCAATGTGGAAATAGGTGAGAATACGGAAATAGGGGCAGGTTCCTACATAAGAGGAAATGTTCGCATAGGAGAGAACTGCCATATTGGACCCAATACGGTGATAATTGGGGATACCAGCATTGGTGAGGGTGTGAGCATAGGAGCCCTCAGCTACATTGAAAATTCAATAATAATGAATAATACGAGCATCGGGATAGGGGCGGTAATTAAGGATAGCGTGATAGGAAGAGAGGCGAATATCGGAAACAAGTTCATTACCCTTTCAGGAAGAAGAAAGAGAATTATTGAGGATGAAATAATGGAGCTCTCAGGAGGCGTAATAATTGGAGATGGTGCAAATATAGGCTCTGCCATAATAACGCATCCTTGCATAACAATAGGTGCAAATGCTAGAATCTCCGATTTGAAGAGCATAGATTTTGATGTGGAAAA
>JAGGTO010000090.1 GCA_021163705.1 Thermoplasmata archaeon
ATGTCAAACAATATCACGCTGACCCCACCCACTCCCCTTTTTTATTCAGTAAATTTATTAATCCATGATGCTTTTTGTTTTTCGTGGAAAGGATCAAGAGCGGCTGCAGATCCATCGATTCTATGCTTGGAGGAGGATTTGAGAGGGGATGTATCACAGAGATTTACGGAGAGGCGGGAAGTGGAAAGACCAATATATGTTTGCAAACTGCCATAAATGTCGCAAAAGAAGGAAAAAAGGTGATATACATAGATACGGAAGGAGTTTCAATGGAGAGATTTTCCCAGCTCGGAGGAAACGAGGAGATTGCTAAAAACATCCTCTTTTATCAGGTGTATAAATTTTCGGAGCAGAGGGATGTGATTGAAAGAGCGGTAAAGCTTGTGGAACAGAGAGATAATATTCCAATTATAATTGTGGATTCCCTCACTGAATTTTACCGTGCAGAGAGAGGGGTGGGTGAGGATACATCATCCAAGAGAAGCAGTCTTGCCTGGCAGTTAAGTCTTTTGAGCGGTATTGCACGAAAGAAGAAGATTGCAGTTCTCGTAACAAATCAAGTTTATATGGATACATCTACTGGAGAGTTAAAGCCCATAGGTGGTCATACACTGCATCACAACGCCAAAATAATTCTGCATCTCCGAAAAATAGGAAATGGTTTTAGGGAGGCCGTGCTTGTGAAACATCGCTCCCGACCTGAGGGACTTGTTGCGAGATTTGTTATTAAGGGTGATGGCCTGTATCCTGTGGAGGGTGATGAAAATGGGAGTTAATATCTCGGATATAATTGTGGCGCAGGAAATAAGAATGAGCGAGCTTAAAGGTAAAATAGTGGCCATTGATGCGTACAATGCACTTTATCAATTTTTAAGTATAATAAGGCAGCCCGATGGCACGCCCCTGAGAGATTCAAAGGGGAGAGTCACCTCACACCTTTCTGGACTTCTCTATCGAACTGCAAATTATCTTGCTGAGGGTATAAAGCCCGTGTATGTTTTTGACGGCCGTCCCCCAGATCTCAAGATGCGTACCATTGAGGAAAGGATGAAAATAAGGATGGAAGCCCGGGAAAAATGGGAGGAAGCGTTGAAAAGGGGAGAGGTGGAGGAAGCCAGAATTATGGCACAGCAAGCATCCTATTTAACCAAGGATATGGTCTCTGAAGCCAAGAAACTCCTAGATTGTATGGGCGTGCCCTGGGTCCAGGCTCCAGGAGAGGGAGAGGCACAGGCTGCCTATATGGCAATGAAGGGAGATGCATATGCCTCCGCATCTCAGGATTTTGATTCTCTTCTCTTCGGCACGCCAAGACTGATTCGCAATCTCGCCATTACAGGCAAGAGAAAGCTGCCGAGAAAGAGGGTGTATGTGGATGTCAAGCCTGAGATGATTCTTCTTGAGGAGAATCTTCGCAATCTCGGGATAACGAGAGAGCAGCTTGTGGATATAGGAATCCTTGTGGGCACAGACTACAATGAGGGTGTTAAGGGCATAGGTCCCAAAACAGCCCTGAAATTGATAAAGAAACATGGAACACTTGAAGAGGTTATGAAGGTGAAGGGCATAGAGATGGAAAATTATGAAAAAATAAGGAAAATTTTCCTCGAGCCATCGGTCACGGATGATTACATGCTTCAATGGAGAGCTGTGGACGAAGATGCACTTCTGAGCTTTCTCTGCGATGAACACGATTTTTCAAGAGAAAGAGTTCTGAGTGCCGTGGAGAAGATGAAATTGTTCAGAAAATATAGGGAACAGCGCAGCCTGGATGCGTGGTTCTAAATCCCTGGAGAAATAATGGTTGTGAATTGCAAGTACATCACTCAGAACAGCCTGACCCGTTTCTTTTCCTCCCGCTCCGGGACCTCTGATGAACACTCTGCCGAGATTATCTGTGTGGATGAGCAGGGCATTCTCGATTCCATCCACAGAATAGAGGAGATTATCCCTGCTTATTTTCTCCGGCCTAACATTCACTGCTACTTCATCACCCTTCTTTATAAGCGTGGCTATGAGCTTTATTTTGTTTCCCTGCTGTAAAGCCTCCTTGATATCCTGTGAAGAAATTTTACAGATGCCTTCCACACTCACATCCTCCAAGGAGATATTAGCATCCATAATCACATTTGCGAGTATAACTGCCTTGATTGCAGCATCCATACCATCTACATCTCCAGATGGGTCTTTCTCCGCATAGCCCTTTTCCTGTGCAAAATGCAGAGCTTCTTCGAAACTCAATCCTCTCTCCATCATGCTCAGTATGAAATTTGTGGTGCCGTTGAGAATTCCCTCAATTTGGGTTATTTCGCATCCTGCGAGAGCATCTCTCATTAAATTTATGGAGGGTGTGCCACTCAGCACCGTGCCTTCAAATTTCAGCAGAACCCCATTTCTATCCGCAATCTTTTTTAACTCTCTGTAGCCTCTCGCAATGCTGCCCTTGTTTGTTGTCACTGCATGCACACCATTCTCAAGGGCAATTCTTAGATATCTCATGCTCGGCTCTCCTGTGCGCACATCTGTGGGTATTGCCTCCACAAGAATATCCAGATTGCCACTCTTTATTAAATCTTCCACACTCATTCTTTGAAGATATGATACGAATTCTCCTTTTTCCTCCACCTCTTTTATCACTCTTTTAAGTGGTAACCCATTCTCTCTGTAAATGGAGCCCTTTGAGCGGTCAACTATGCCCACTATTTTATAGCGAAAATCGTATTTTCTCCTGAGATATTCCCTCTTCTCCATGAGAACTCTTGCAAAACCCTGTCCCACATGACCAAATCCTACTATTCCAATGTTCCATATCATCCCTCTCCCTCCATTATACGACTGAATGCTTCTAGGCTTGGCTCTATGGGTGGAGGAAGCTCTATGCTTCCAATGATAATATTGGGATCCTTCAACCCATGGCCGGTGGTTATGAGTACAGTTACCTCGTCTCTATCCACAGTGCCATTTTCACGGAGTTTTAGCAATCCGGCCAAGGATGCTGAGGAAGCAGGCTCAACAAAGATACCTTCCTTTGATGCCAGCATCCTTTGAGCCTTTAGAATTTCATCATCACTCACAATCTCAAATAACCCTCCAGATTCCTCCACTGCTCTCCACGCCTTGGGCCAGTTAACCGGAGAGCCTATGCGTATTGCCGTTGCCACAGTCTCGGGATCCTTTACTGGCCTGTATTCTTCTCTCTCCTTCCATGCCCTTGCAAGCGGTGCGGCATTCTGGGCCTGTATGCCAATCATCCTCGGCAATCTCTCTATTATTCCTGCCTCATAGAGTTCCCGAAAGCCTTTCCATATGGCTGATATGTTTCCTGCATTTCCCACCGGTAAAATAATGTTATCAGGCACGATTTGAAGGGAATCAAAGATTTCAAAGGCTATTGTCTTCTGCCCCTCTAGCCTGAAGGGATTTATGGAATTAAGCATGTATATGCCAAGCTCCTCACTTGCCTGCTGTACAATTTTGAACGCCTCATCGAAGTTACCCCTTACAGGAACCACTTGGGCTCCATAAACCATGCCCTGTGCCAGTTTACCCAGGGCAATTTTACCGTCGGGTATGAGTACATAGCATCTCAATCCAGATGCCGCTGCATACGCAGCCAGAGATGCCGCAGTGTTGCCCGTGGAGGCACATATGAGATTTCTCTTGCCGAGCTCAATCGCCTTGGATACACCGACAGTCATACCACGATCTTTGAATGAGCCTGTTGGATTTGCACCCTCGTTCTTAACATAAATTTCATTCATATTCAGAATCTCTGGGATATGGCGAAGTCTGTAAAGAGGTGTGCCCCCTTCAAATAGCGAGACCTTCTTCTCTACAGGTATGAATGAGCTGTACTTCCACAGGGTTATGTTGTGCGAGTCAAACACATTTTCCACATTGTCAGTATCTATCACCACTTCCAGCAATCCACCGCATTCGCATCTGTATCGGATTTCATTCATGGGATACCTTCTTCCACATTCAATACATCTCAAATACATTCTGCACCACCTCCTATCTCTGTGACATAATACTCCGCATCTATTCCCCGGGATTTGAGTTGTTCTACCACGGCTCTTCCCACATCGCTTAGATTCTCACCTATGGCGAACATTGCGGGTCCGGAGCCGGAAATCATGAGATTGTAGGCACCTGCATCCAGAGCTGCATTTTTTGCATCCTGAAACCATGGATAAAGAGGTTTGCGATATGGAAAAGCTATATAATCCTCCAGATATCTTCCAGCGGCTGCGAGATCTCCACTGATAAGTGCCACTATTAAGGATGAAGCCAGTGCAATATTTCTTGATGCATGCTCCACCGGTATTTCTCTTGGAACATGCTTCCTTGCCTCTCCCGTATTTATTTCCACATGGGGAAGAATTACTACAAGAGATAGTTTCATGTTAATTCTAACAACATCCAGGGGCTCAGTGGAATTCACTACGGTGAACCCACCGTAATAGGCAGGCACCACATTATCTCCGTGCCTGAAGCCACTTGCAACTCTCTCTCCTTCAAGGGCTGCTTTTATTATTTTCTCCTCCTCCTCAATCCCTAGCAATTTCGCAGCTGCAAATGCACCGCCCAAAGAGGATGCTCCAGAGCTTCCCAGTCCACTACCTGGCCTTATGCCCTTTCTTATTCGCATTCTGATTTCATCATCCATGCCATACTGCTGTAGAAGAGCTCTGGCAGCCACATATGCAACATTTTTCAATGGCTCTTGAGGCACTTCATAGCCCTCCACTATGACTTCTGGCACATCACTTAACTCAATTTCCACAATATCATGCAGGGCTGTTATGGCCGCACCGAAAACATCGTATCCAGGGCCAAAGTTGGCTATGGTTGCAGGAACCTTTACCCTAATCATAGAGCATCATCCCGTGTATCTCTCTCATGGTCTCCTCTAGGTTTTTTCTCTCTACAAAATAGGTGATGTAATCTTTCCCTCTGGCAAGTTTTCTGTGAGGCATCCGTGGTACATCTTCTCCTATTATGGATAGTGCATAGCCATCCCTGAGTGGCTTGTGTGTTATCAGTGGCATCTTCATATCCAGCTCATCCACCATGGTGCCCATTCTCCAATCTTTGGTTCGCCCAATCACTATGGGTATCTCTCCTTTTATTGTATTCAGAGCTTTGCTGTGTATAGCTCTCATGCCCAATCTGGAGGCGATTTTTGCCCTTCTGTATGAAAGAAAAGGAATTATGCGGGCATCTTTAACTATGTAAGGATCTGCGGTGTATATTCCCTCAACCTCTCCCATTATGAGAACCTTCCTTGCCCTTAGAAGATATGCCAAAGATGTTGCAGTATAATCGCTTCCGTTCCTTCCAAGGGTAGTTCTGTAGCCTCCATATCTGCCTGTGAATCCAGTTACCACAGGAATGCCACCACTTTCCCATATTTTTTCAAGCCTACCCAGTCTCCTTGCAGTCTCTCCCAGAACTATTTTTGCATCTCCAAAATTTCCATCGGTGATAATTATCTCATAGGCATCAACCGCAACGCCACTCTCCAGGAGATTTGCAAAGATTCTGGAGGATACTCTCTCTCCTATTGAGAGTATATGATCCACATAACTTCTTCTGCAGGGATACAATCTGCGATGTTCCCTCACCCACTTGAGCTCCCTTAGCTCCTTCTCAATACCTACTTCCTCTGCGTATTTTTCATGTATATCCACAAATTTCTCCAGATATGCCGCGTCTCCTGTAAGTGCAAAGGATAAAAGTGTGTCCGTGGCTTCTGAGAGCGCGGATACCACAACAGTTACAAGATTTCTCTCCGATAGGGATTTCACAAAACCCACTGCTTCTCTCAAAAAATACCTCACTGATGTGCCACCAAACTTAATCACTATTCTTGGGATCTGTTTGTGAATCACTCCTTCGCATCATAAAAACATCAAGGAGCTTGTTATATATAAAAATTCTTACCTGATTTTTGAAGATATTTCGAAAGATGAGTCAAAAAATATATATATCTATAATACATTATTCCTCCTGTCTTAGATGGGTGGGAGGTAAAGAAGTGAAGTGGATAAAGGCAATAATGGCAATAGGGCTAATTCTCCTACTGCTATTGCCTACCATAGGTCAAAGTGCACAGGGAAGCCATAAGGCGATGCCCAGATATGGTATCAGGGAACTCAAACTTGGAGACGATGCTGCTTCGTGTGGAGGAAGCACGGAAGTGGTGTTTCATATAAGCGTCATGGTGGACATATTCTCCGTGGGCACAACATGGTCCGGTTCATCACCGAGATGGGCCGCAGCCATAGTTCTCACGGGATTATATGATGATGCACATCACAGATTTGCAGCCTTTGGAAGAGGAAGAGAGTACAGAACAGAGAGTGGTACTGCAGGTTACAACGGATACGATTTCAAGTGGGGTTACACCAGGGGAATTGAAATACATAGGGTTTATGGAACGCATTACTATGATGTTGAGTATAATCAGAAGTACAAGGTGCGGTACTGGTACGCCTGGGGCACACTTGACAATGGGTGGGATGAAGGAACATTGTCTGCACAGGCTCTAATACACGAGGATTACATGTAGGTGAGGGAATGAAAGGAGTGGCGATTTTCACCATCTCTCTATTTTTTATGCTTGCGCTTTTTCCAGCATTGAGAGAGAGTACTGGAGAACCTGTGGAGTTGAGAAAATATGGCAAATTCCTTATGGATCATATAATTCGTGAACCAACGAAAAGAAGGTATTCTCTGATAGGTGATATAATCCCTCTCCGGAATTCCGTGGATAATCTTTATCCTATTTTCATCCATTCACAAGGCAAAGGACTGGGGATGCTGTCCTACAGAATTTGCATCAATGTATATGTGGAGGATTTGAGCAACAATATATCCAATGTCATGCTTGATCTTTGGATGCTTTCATGGAAGAACGACAGTGTGATACACAGGCAGCTGAAATATCGTGTGGAGGGAGGGTATATAAGGAACGACAACAGGGTTGGGTTATTTCCATTCTACATAGTTGGTTTTGAGAATAAAAGTAAGGTGGAGAAGGTAAAGCGCATTCCCTATTTTGGTTTCTGGATAACGGATATTGGGGGAATAAATATAAGATATGAGAAGAATAATGTATCTGAAGAGGTGGAGATACCTGAGATGGAAATGTATACAAACAGAAGCATAAAAATTGATGTAAAGATAAACGGTACCATATATCTGTACTATGAGTCAAGTTTATTTGAATTGAGGTACAGGTGGCGTATACCCACGGATATTATTGGGATTTTGCCTGCGGATGTATTTCCACTCACAGATGATAACTGCACATATTACCTGTTAAGTTCACCGTTTAATTCCATCTATTTTGAGTATAAGATAAGGGCTTTCGGTCTCTCTATTGCACCCACCCAGGCTTATGTGGATATGCTGAGTAATTTACCGTCCACGGGATACGGACCCCATCTTGAGGTGAACATAGAAAGACTTACTCTCATTGTGTTTATTATGGCGATACCTGTAACTGCTGCCATCCTGATAAGGCACAGGAGGAGGATGGCATGAGAAACCTGATGTATGAGCTAACCTCCAGCAGGTCCGTAATGGTAATTCTTCTTATTTTCTCCCTTCTTCTCCCCTATATAAGTATCCAGGCACATTTCATATCACCTGTGTGGGAATATGAAAATGCGGTGAACATGAAACTGCAGCAGGGAAAGATGGTACCGAATCTGGAATTAAATAAGAGCATGGAGGAGGACCTCAAGAAACTGGAAGAGATTGGAATCAATAATACAAAGGTTAATGAGATTCTGAGAGATGGTGTTGTTAAGAGTTACGCACTAATCTACATTCTTGTAGGTATTGTATCGCAGTTATTTTTTGCAGTTCCACTTCTTTACGGGCATATTTACTATGAATATGCCTATGGTGGGAGAAGATACAGGGCATTCATTCACAGGTATATTCTTTCATTTGCTGTAGTATTTCTCCTGGCTCTTCCGCTAAATTTTGTGCTTGCAGTATACTCCTATTACATTCTCCCTGGTTCATCCTTGGGGTTGGAGTTTTTAAAGTTTGCAGCTCTGAGTATTCCTGTGCTGCTACTTTCACTGAATATTCTTTCCCTGATTTCACTTTCCACAGGCTCAGGAGGTGCATCCATCATTGCAGGACTGGGGCTCATGGTACTTGCACTGTGGAAGGGAGAGTTTGCAGATATTCTGGTGATATACACACCATACTTCTGGATTCTTTTAATTCTGAGCTTTGCTGGACTTGCGCTTATGTGGAGGTGGAAAGATGCCTAAGGCGTGGCAGATATTCATAATATTTTTTGCCGTGGTATTTATGTTGTTTGGGATGTTGATTCTCACACCCTTGCAGGAGAAATATCTTAACACTAGGAGGGTATATGAGATAGAGTTCAGTTATGAATCCAATGCACCCTTTGATATGCTTAATGTTACTAACAGCAGGTATAGAATAGCATATACCCTTATGATAGAGCGTGGTGTCTACAGAATGAAGATTGAGATAGAGAACGATCCTAATTTTTTCATGATTGTGCATTACGGTAACGAAACGCGCAAATATGCGAGTAATGTGGTGAAGGAGATTGAAATAAAGGATGGACTGTTTGTGGCTATAGGATATCTCAGCACGGAATATGGCCGGGCAAGAATAACACTTGAGCGGGTGAGCTGGCCATGAAGGTAATAAGGGTGAAAGATGCGTATAAGAGTTACGGCAAGGTTCATGCTTTGAATGGTGTGAGTTTTGAATGCTCAAAAGGGCTAATAGCATGCTTTGGGGTAAATGGCAGTGGCAAGACTACCTTAGTGAAGTTAATGAGTGGATTGATGAAGCCGGACAGGGGTGAATTTGAAATACTTGGAAAGAAGGTGATAAAAAATGGGTTACCTGAAGGAGTGGGTGTGGCATTTGAAAGAGTTCAGCTACCACCGTATTTTCAGGGTGTGGATTTTCTGAGGAGGATATGTGAACTGAAAGGTGTTGATGAGGGCGAGATGAGGAGAGTAGTGAAAGAGTTGAAGATAGAGGATATAGTGAATAAAAGAATAGGAGCATTATCTCAGGGAAACCGGAAGAGAATAGCTGTATCGCAGGCATTCATAGGAGAGCCGGAATTAATTATACTGGATGATCCCTTTGCCAACATAGATATCCACTACTCCCTATTTTTGGAGGATTATATAATGAGGTATGTGAAAGAGCATGACTCCACAATTTTTCTCACGACGCATCATCTCATCCATCTAAAGCCGGATGAGTATATGGTGCTCTCACAGGGTAATCTGATAGCACATAGAAGGGCAGAGGAACTAAAATTCGGAAAGCCGTTAAAGTATCATTTGGTGAAAAATGGTATGCGTATAATGGTTGAGGACATATCTGCACTTAAGAAAGAACTGAACGAAGGTGCGGAGATGGTAAGTGTGGATGTGTACACATATGCTGACTGGATAAAGGAACTCTCTGAATATCAATTGTGAATAGTTGAGAACTTATGGGATATTTTTATAGGAATAGATGGAAAAGAAGAAAAATCGAAAGTGAATGTGGTTGAGAAATTTACCCCAAAATGGGAAGGAAAAATTTTATAGAAGGAATACATTATACGGTTGGTGATAAAAATGGCAGTGGGTTTTGTGTTGATAAGTACCGCGCCGGGAAAGGAGCATGAGGTCTACAACGC
>JAGGTO010000088.1 GCA_021163705.1 Thermoplasmata archaeon
ATCTTTCCAGGAGGAGGGGGCATGACTATGGAATAGGTGAGCTCATATTTGTGATATACAGCCCCACCCCCTGTGATTCTTCTTATGACATCCACACCCATCTCCCTGGCTTTCTCCACATTAACCTCCTCCTCCATGCTTTGAAAATAGCCTATACTAACTGCGGGAGGCGCCCATCCATAGAGCCTCAGGGTTGGACCTACCTCTTTGAGATGGTAGAGAAGAGATTCATCCAGGGCCATGTTCCATGCTGCTTTATTTTTTCCATCAAATATTACCCTCAGCTCCATAGTAGCCTCAAGAAAAAATAGGACTTAAATCTTTTTAGCAAAATCCTGAATTTTTTCTATGGATTCTTTGCTAATAATATGCTCGATTATGCAGGCATCCTTATCAGCGATTTCCTCGCTCACACCGATATACATGAGGAGCTTCTTTATGGCCTGATGCCTTTTTTCAAGCTGCTGGGCAAGCACCAAACCCTTTGGGGTTAAATCCACAACCCTATATTTTTCATAATGAACATACCCTTCCTTGGATAATTTTTGAAGCATCTCAGTAACTGTTGAGGGCTTTACATTCAATATGGATGCGAGATCTGTGGCACGCACATATCCTTTACGCTGCTTTAATTCATATATCCTTTCAATATAAGTCTCCCTCACTTCTTGCATAATACCTAAATTTTTTTGACTTACTTAAAAATTTTCCCAATCTCTAAGATTTATTGAAAATACGAGCTTCTGAGTAGAGGGGGGCAAAGCTGTTGGTTTGCATTCTTGCCTCTATTGATTATTTTATCTCAATCCGCTCACCTGTTACCATAAAATGGATTTTTTCAGCAATCTTGCAAGCGTGATCTCCGCATCTTTCTAAATATCGGGCAATCATAATGTAGTATGCACATCTCGTAATATTTCTCTGATCCTCCATCATGTATGTGATACATTCTCTAAATATTGACCATCTAAGGGCATCCAACGAATCGTCTCTTTCACTGAAGTCTTTAATTAGGGATATGTCTTCCGTTTCAAATGCTTTCAGCGCATCATCAATCATTTTGCACACCAGCTCTGCCATATATGGAATCTCAACTAACTTTGCTATATGTGGTTTATCGCTGAGTTCCTTGGCAATATTTGCTATGTCCTTTCCATACCTGCCTATCCTATTCAGATATGTAATAACTTTTAAAATACAACCTAAGGTTCGCATATCCTTTGCCATTGGATGATACAGGGCGATAAGTTGTAGAGACTTTTCTTCAATTTCTGCATCCATATCTGCAAGTCTTTTCTTTCTGGAGATTACTCTTTCTGCAAGTTCAACATCTTGCTCTTTCAACGCTTCAATGGAATCATGTAGCATCTCCTTTGCAAGTTCTCCCATCTGAATTACTTCTTCTTTTAATTTTTTCAGTTCCTCATGGAATCTATCAATCATCTCTTCACCTCCTACACCAAACTTCCCGTTAAATATTTTTCAGTTAGCTCATTTTTCGGCTTTTCAAAAATATATTTGGTTGGGCCTACTTCTATCAATTTTCCAAGATAAAGAAAGCCCACAAAATCGCTTGTTCTTGCAGCTTGAGCAGGTTCATGAGTTACAAGAACAATAGTATAATCTTTCTTCAACTCAAAAAGTAATTTTTCAATATTTTTTGTTCCAACAGGATCAACATTTGCTGTTGGCTCATCCATGAGCAGTATCTTCGGCTTTAATGCGAGAGCTCTTGCTATAACAAGTCTTTGTTTCTGCCCTCCACTTAAACTTGCCGGATATTCATAAAGTCTATCTTTCACCTCATCCCATAAAGACGCTTTTTCAAGTGCCCACCTTACCCTTTTATCCATCTCCTCTTTACTTTTTACAAGATTATTGAGCTTCAAACCTATAGCAATATTATCATATAGTGTAAGATGGGGAAATGGGTTTGGATACTGAAATACCATCCCCACCTTCCTCCTTATGCTAATTGGATCAACATCCTCGCCATAAATATTTTTCCCGAAAATCAAAACTTCCCCCTCAATTTTAGCATCCATATTCAGTTCAAGTAATCTGTTGAAAGAACGAAGTAATGTTGATTTTCCGCATCCACTGGGACCCATTATGGTAAATATTGTGTTTTTCGGAATTCTCAAATTTATTCCTTTAATTACCTCCTTCTTCCCATAGTAGATTTTGAGGTCTTTTGTTTCTATTGCATATTCCTTCATAATCTCACCTCCCTCAATTTTAACCTTATGGGTATGAAAATCAGAAGGAAAATTAAAAGTAGAATGAGGGAAGCTCCCCATGCCATCATATGGTCTGCCTTGCTAGGGCTCTGAACAAGAGTGTAAATGAGTAAGGGAATTGCCCCAACAGGCTCCGTAATGGATGCTGGATAACTTTCATACAAGCCTCCAACTGTGAAAAGCAAAGGTGCTGTCTCTCCAGCAACTTTTGCCAAGCCAATCAGCACACCGGTCAGAATACCCCTCTTTGATAGAGGTACAAGTATTTGGAATATTACCTTAACTCTTGATAATCCAAGTCCAAAAGATGCCTCTCTGTATGTAAACGGAATTTCCCTCATGGCTTCCTGGGTATAGACTGCTACATAAGGCATGAGAATTATCGCAAGTGCAAAAGCGCCGGCAATCGCGGAGTATGTTCCCATTGGAATTGCTATCATACTCATCACAAAAACTCCAACAAGAATGGTCGGGAATTCAAGCATTATCTGGAGGAGTGTTTTCGTAGCTCTTCCAATTTTGCTCTCGGGATACTCATAGGCATATATCCCTACCAGCAATGCTACCGGTAAGCCTATTAGAGAAGATAAAAAAATTAAAATGAATGTGCCTGCAATAGCAGGACCTATGCCACCATTGCTTAGCGTATTTGTTAAAAAGGAAATGCCTTTTTTTGCAATAATTGGAACGCCATTTATAAAAACTGTTGCAATAATATGAAATAAGGGTAAAATTCCCAGAAATGTTAGGATGGTAATTCCGATTATGAAAGAGATATCTTTTCCCCTTCTAGTTTTATATCCTGACATTCTTCTGCCACCTCATAAGCAAATAAATCCCGATAACATTCACAATCAAACCTATAATGAAGAGAGCCAAGCCTCCAGCATATAGAACTGGAAGCATATGCCTGTAAATATATGCATTTCCAAATTGATTTGCAATTAAGGAGGAAATTGTATAACCTGGTGCAAACAAGCTAACGCTCATATTAAATGAATTTCCTATTACCAATGAAACTGCAACAGTTTCTCCTACAGCCCTACCGAAAGCAAGTATCATTCCAGATACTATTGCAGGCTTTATATAGCCAAGCAGGATTTTAGTTGCCTCATACCGAGTTAATCCTAAGGATATCGCGGCTTCTCTGTAGGTAAATGGAACCATCTGATACGCCTCTCTAATTATTGCAGATGCAAATGGTGTAATCATTATTCCAAGCAAAACACCCGCCGAGAAATAGCTGTAACCTGTTGTTGGAGGGTAAGAGAAAATAGGTATAAAAGAGAGATTTTTGTAGAGAGGAATCATAATATATTTTTGCAAGAAGGGAACAAGAATAAATGCCCCCCATATTCCATATATTATTGTTGGCAGTCCTGCCATCATATCCGAAATTATTATAAATATATTCTTTAATTTCTTGGGGGCATAATCAATAACGAAGATGGAATATGCCACAGATATGGGAAGCGCAATTAACACTCCTATTATAGATGAATATACTGTTCCCCATATGGCTGCTGCCAATCCATAATACTCCTTGCTCGGGATCTCCGAGGCTTGCCAGGTATTTTTAAAATAAACATCTAAGCCTTCTCTGAAAAAAGCAGGCAGAGCATTGTAAAAATAAACAGATAACATTAATATGAAAAGCAGAAAAACAAATATTACTGCAGGTAAAGTTATTATTTGAAACATATCTAATCTTTTAATCTTCATTTTTACCTCCTCAAAAATAGAAAAAAGATTTTATCAGCTCTCAATCATATCTATGGCATCTAAACCGATCTGTGCTACCTCTTTGGGTAGGGGAACATATCCTGGAGCGATGTTCTCTTCCTTCTGTCCTTCTGTTAAAATCCAGGTGAGAAAATCTTTTATTGCCTCTGCCTCCTCTGCTGAGTAATGCTTTCCATCCTTGTTCTGCCAGACAAGCAGATGTGTAAATGCAACTATTGGATATGATTTATTGCCCGGGGCATTGAGCAGCTGCTTCATATCCTCCTTGTATCCATCAACTGGAGAGGGAATGTATGAGCTGACCTGACTCACGGCTGATTGAATGCTCTCTTTATTTGGATTCACAAAATTTCCATTTTTATTCTGAATTGCTGCCACGCTTAAATTTTCCTCAATAGCAAATGACAGTTCTGTATAGCATATCCCTCCATCTGTCTGTTTCAGAATTGCTACCACTCCGGGATTTCCCTTTCCGGCCAGACCACGACCGACGTTATCTACCGGCCAGTTAACAGTTTTCCCAGCACCTACTTTTTGTGCCCATTCCTCACTGATCATACTCAAATATGTTGTGAATATAGCCGTCGTTCCACTCGCATCACTTCTGTGAATCACTATTATTTTTTTATGAGGCAGATTCACATCTGGATTCAAATTCTTTATAGAGTTGTTATCCCAGTACTCTATATTCCCCATGAATATACCAACAAGAACTTCACTGCTTAGCTTTAAATCGTTAATTCCAGGCAGGTTGAAGGCCACCACAACAGCCCCCACGATTTCCGGAAACTGGAGTGGTTGATCTCCAGTACTTAAAAACTTGTTCCACATATCTTCCTTCACTGGAGGATCACTCCTTCCTATATGTGTTAATCCTTGTAAGAAAGCTTCCTGCCCATGTCCTGAGCCACCTCCCTCGTATTCTATCTTTACCCCAGGATGCTTCTGCTCATATACCTTAATCCATTTCTGTATCTGATATTGCGGAAATGTTGCACCAGTTGTGCGAAGCGTCACTGTATGCTCATTGCTTATATATCTTGGTGCAACTGCAGCTATCACTATAATGCATGCAACTGCCACTCCTATTCCTATGTAGTGTCTCTTTTCCATTTCTATCACCATCCATGATAATGGACTCTGAAAATATAGAGTTTTTCGATATAGAATATATTTTCTTATATTACCTATATATTTCAATATATTAATTCATTCAGGTATAGGGATGTCAGAACGCTCAAGAACGCCCACTTTATATTCTTTATCTCTGTGAAAACCAGCTTTCTCTTCTCATCGCTTCCATTGAAATTCTGTGATTTGAACAATCTTCTCTGGCTACGAAAACTCCAACATTCTCACAACACATATATGCTTCTCTACCCGAGAATCATGACCATGGAGGAGGGATGGTACTTTAAATACCATTTCTCTGTGCTCTTTAGCAATTATCTGTACCATCTCACACTCATGCTGTAAAGCTTCATTACATACTTCGTGAGTAATCCGTACTCCACTACAGCCTTCGCTATGTGCATCTTGTCCTCATAGCTCAGCTTCTGCTTGCCGCGCATCAATTCCCCATATATATTTTTGCGAAGTATTTCCAGATACCACAACAATGCAATAACCTAAGAAAAACTTTTATTTCATTATGCAGTTAGTGTAGTGTGGTAGGTGAGCAGAAGAATGTAGATCCAGGCGGTATAAGGGAGATTGTTGAAAATATGAGTACGGAGGAATTTGCCCATTTGTGCAATCGCCTGGCAAGTCATATGGGTTTCAAAATAAGAAAGAGTGTTTATCGTGGAGACACAGTGGTCCTGGATGCATATATGCACATTCCTGGAAATGCGCTTCATTACCTTATTGTATTTCTGAGAAAGGAAAAAGTAAGCAGGGAAGAGCTCATGGACATTCTATTTGCGGAAGAGACTGTAGAGTTAAGATGGATGATAATCACCACCGGTCAATTTGAGGATGATGCAAAATCTCTGAGTAATGAGAATGTGAGCCTCATGGAATGGAATGATTTTGAGAGGCTCCTCACAAATTTTGGATTGAAAGAAGAGCTTATGAGGGAGAAGAGGGGAAAGGAGGCGAGAGAAGGAAGATTCCTTCCAAGTGTTGGAGAACTGGATTCAATGCTTCAGTGGGCCGAGGAATTTCTGCGAGGTGGAAACTACGAGAAAGCTTTAGAGTATGTGAATAGAGCGTTGAATATAAAAGATGTACCTCGAGCAAGAAAATTGAAAGCGAGGATACTTCTTGCTTTGAAGCGAGGGGAGGAGGCCATACCTCTTCTCACTTCCCTATTAGAAGAGGATGTGAAAGATGATGAAGCATGGCACATCCTTGGAGAAATACTTGAAGCTCTGGAGAATTTTGAGGAAGCCGAGAGGGCCTATGAGCAGTGTGTGAAGCACAATCCAAGAAACATTGGGTGCTGGATAAATCGTGGAAATGTTCTTACTCTCATGGAAAAATATGAGGAAGCTTTGCTCTGCTATGAAAACGCTCTGCAAATCCGCCAAGATCTGCCTGAGGTGTGGAACAATAGAGGTGTTGTTTTGAAATATATGGGGAGATACGATGATGCCTTAAAAAGCTACAATAATGCATTAAGATTCAATCCTGATTTTGTAGATGCATATCTAAACAAGGCATATCTCTATTATGACAGGAGAAAATATGAGAATGCCCACAACGAAGTTATGGAATATCTCAGGAGAAAAGATTCTTCGAAGGGCTGGATACTTCTTGCGAGGATATATCTGAAGAGGAAAAGGGAAGAGGATGCGAAGAAAGCTCTTGAAAAAGCTTTGCAAATAGAGCCAGGGAATATGGAGGCCCGCGAGCTTTTAAAAAGATTCTCCGAAGAAGAGAAGATATCTGAGGGAATTGAAGAATTGAGAAAAATACTGGAGGAGGAGATGGGGAGAATCAAAGATAGATCCTTGAAAGCTAAGATGGAGAGAATGGTAAAAAATGAAGAGCTTGCCACCTCTTTAAAAATTCTTATGGATTACTGGAGAAGAAAGGAGAATGAGCTTAAAAATGAGGTAGAAATCCTTAGAAATACGCTGATAGAGGATATCGAGAGATTAGCTGCGAAAAAGGAAAGAAAGGTGAGAAATTTAAAGAGGATGAAAACAGAGAATTTGATAAAGCTTTTGAAAGAGCTGCGAAAATGAAAACGCAATTTTAATAAATAAAAAGGAGTTAGGGAATCAAATGACATTTGAAAAATCCAAGTGGATGGAGCTACCTCGCGAGATTTATGCAGGTCATGATGTTCTTAAGAATATTGGGGGAATGTGCAGGAGATTTGGTTTTGGGCCTAATGCTCTGATAGTAACGGGGGAGAAAACCTATGAAATTGCAGGAAAAATTGTAAAGGATATACTTGAAGAAGCAAAATTCACAGTGGATGTGATAAAGACGGGTGTGGCAAACAGGATAAATCTTGAGAAGGTAAAGAAAAAGGGCGAAGAATGCAATTTTCTTGTGGGGGTAGGAGGTGGTAGTAAAATAGATCTGGCTAAAAAAGCATCCTATGATTTGGGCCTACCTTTCATAAGCGTTCCGACAAATGCCGCACATGATGGTATAGCAAGTCCCAGAGCATCGATAAAGGATAACGGTACATCCATATCCATGCTTGCCCAGGAGCCCATGGGTGTGGTTGCAGATACAGGAATAATAATTCAGGCACCTTACCGTTATTTAGCCGCGGGAGCCGCCGATGTCATAGCAAACATAACTGCCATAAAAGACTGGGAGCTAGCCCACAAATTGAGGAATGAGAGTTTCAGCACTACTGCCTATGGCATAGCCCAGTATTCTGCGCAGGCCATAATAGAGAATGCGGATCTTATAAAGCCAAATTTGGAGGAGAGTGCATGGATAGTTGTGAAAGCCATAATAGTTTCTGGGATGGCGATGAGTATCGCAAATTCATCTCGTCCGGGGAGTGGTTCAGAGCATCTTTTTGCGCATGCTCTGGAGAAGATAGCGCCGGGAAAAGCACTTCATGGTGAGATGGTTGGAGTCGGCACGATAATGATGATGTACCTCCATGGTGGTGACTGGAAAAGGATAAGGGAGGTACTGAGAAAGATAGGAGCACCAACCACAGCAAAGGAGCTTGGTGTGGAGGATGAAGATATAATTGAAGCTCTCACCATAGCCCACAAAATAAGGGATAGATATACCATTTTGGGTGTGAGAGGTCTAACAAAAGAGGCGGCTGAAAATTTGGCGAGGATAACTGGTGTGATAGGGAGGTGATGAGGAATGATAACCCTGATAGGCAAGGCTCTGGCAGAAGAGGGTCTCGAGTTTCAGTATCGTGGCCCTCTTATGGAGTGTAGAACTTGTAAGTTGAAGAATGTGTGCTTCAATTTAGATGAGGGCAAGTGGTATAGAATTACAAAGATAAGGGATAAGGAGCATGATTGCAAGATACATGAAGGTGGGAAGGTAGTAACTGTCGAGGTGGAAGAGATTCCCGTGCCGATAGTAATCTCGGCGAAGAATGTTGTTGAAGGTGAAACTATAACCTACAAGCCTGTAAACTGCAGAGAGATAAAATGTGAGTATTATCCTCTCTGCCATCCGATAGGTCTCAGGGAAGGAGATAAGATAAAAATAGTGAAGGTCCTTGAGAATGTAGAATGTGATAAAAAGAACTTGAAGAAGGTTCTGGTGACATGGTAGAGATAGGACTGGTAGGTAAGCCAAATGTCGGAAAGAGCACTTTCTTTGCTGCGGCCACCATGCATACTGTGGAGATTGCAAATTATCCATTCACCACTGTGGAAGCAAACAGAGGGATGGGTTATGTAAGGAAGCCCTGTCCTCATGTGGAACTGGGTGTACCCTGCAATCCAAAGAAATCTATATGCATTGAGGGCACAAGATATATTCCTGTGGAGCTCATAGATGTTGCAGGATTAGTGCCAGAAGCGCATGCTGGTCGTGGTCTAGGTAACAAATTCCTGGATGATTTGAGGCATGCAGATGCTCTTATTCACATAGTGGATGCAACTGGTGCTACAGATGCGGAGGGAAATATGATAGCTCCGAAAACAAGGAACCCTTACGAGGATGTGAAATTTTTGGAGAAGGAAATAGCCTACTGGATAGCAAATATAATTGGCAGGGGATGGATCAGAATTGCGAGAAGACTGGAGGCGGAGAAGGTGAAGATAGAGAGTGTGATAGCTGAGAGATTGTCAGGCCTAAATATAGGGGAAAAGGAGGTTCATGCTGCCCTTAACAATATAGGATTGGATAAAAAACCCACAAAGTGGAACGAAAATGATATTCTCAAACTATCTTTTGAGATAAGGAGGATAGCGAAGCCCCTGGTAATAGCTGCCAACAAGGCTGATGCGGCAGATGAAGATTATCTACGGGAATTTATAAAGATATGTGATAGGAATGGATACTCTGCAATTCCAGTATCTGCAGATTACGAGCTGGCTTTGAAAAGAGCTGCCAAGGCAGGATTGATAAAGTATAATCCAGGTGATGGAGATTTTGAAATAGTTAAAGAGGAGAAGCTAACCAGAAGGCAAATAGAAGCACTGGAGAAGATAAGGGAGTTCATGAAAAAGCATGGGGGCACAGGAGTGCAGAAGGTTATAGAGCATGCAGTTTTCAATATTCTCAAAATGATTGCCGTTTATCCCGTGGAAGACGAGCATAAGTGGACAGATAAGGATGGTAATGTTCTTCCAGATGTTTATCTATTTCGCGAAGGAGCCACAGCTCTTGATCTTGCTTACAAGGTGCATACAGAACTCGGAGAAAATTTTATTCGTGCCATTGATGCCCGCACTAAGAGAATTCTGGGCCATGATTACATTCTCAAAGATGGAGATGTGATAAAGATAGTTGCGAGAAGATGAGAAGAGAGGGAAAGCTGCATGGAGCTTTATATTGCCTTTGTAGAGCCTCAGTTCACGGGTAACATTGGTTTTCTGGCCAGGGTGATGGCCAATTTCAACTTTGAAAATCTTATTATTGTGAATCCTCCAGAGCTGGATGATGATGCCTACAGATTTGCCAAGCATGCTGGATATATCATAGATAATGCTATAGTAATGAAGAGCTTTGAAGAGCTGAGAAATTTTTTAAATTATGCTATAGCCACCAGTGGAGTGGATACTTCCTCACCCAAAAAATTCAATAGGATATCGTTAACGCCCAGAGAATTTGCGAATATTCTTCCAAAATTATCTGGTAAAGTTGGTATAATCTTTGGCCGGGAGAATTATGGGCTTTTCAATGAAGAGATTGAGAGATGTGATTTTCTTGTGAGAATTCCCACCAGTGAGAAGTATCCGATTATGAATGTGACCCATGCTGCAGCCATAATACTTTACGAGATATATCTCACGGGATTGGAGAAGGAGGAGAAAAATGTGGCCGAGGAATTTGAGTTAGAGCTTCTCAATAGAAGATTCTCCGAGCTTTTAGAGCTCATAAATTTTCCAGAGCATAAAAGGAAGAATACGGAGGTAATGGTAAGAAGACTTTTAGCGAGGGCGATGCTTGGTAAGTGGGAGTATCATAGCTTAATGGGTGTTTTGAGAAGAGTGATGTATGCTTTGAAGGAGAGGAAAAAATAATAAAAAGGGAAAGCATGCCCTTTTTCGATGGTAGAGATAATCGAAGGTGTAAAACCCACTCGAATGCAGCTTCTGGAGATAAGAAAGAAGAAGGTACTTGCCAAGAATGGGCATAAACTTCTTAGCGAGAAGCGAGATGCTCTCATATCCCAATTCTTTCAGATAATAGATGTGAGAGAAGAGCTTCGCAAAAAGGTTGAGATGAAGCTCAGAGATGCCTATTCTTCTCTACTGGAAGCTGAGATGATTATGGGAGACACCGCAGTGGCAGATGTGGCAAGACAGGTTAAAAATTACGGGGAGGTAGAGGCAACCACACTCAACATCATGGGCGTGCTCACACCCCAGATGGAGATTGGCGAAATTGAAAAAACAATAGATTACGGATTTTTGAGCACCTCGGCAAAACTGGATGAGGCGGCATTCAAGTTCAGGGAGCTTCTGAAGGATATTGTGAAACTGGCAGAAGTTGAGGGGGCCATGGAAAATCTTGCAAAAGAGATAGAGAAAACTAAGAGAAGGGTGAATGCCTTGGAGCATATATTCATCCCAAGGTTTGAGGCCACAGAGAAGTACATAGAGCTTGTTTTGGATGAAAGAGAGCGTGAGGACTTCTTCAGAAGAAAGAGAATCAAAGCCATCTTAGCGGCGAAGGAAAATGCGCATTCCTCCTCCTAAGGGAATCAAAGAGCTTGAAGTTGAAAAGAGAATAAGGTTATATCGCTTAATTTTTTATGCGCAGCTTCTCTCCACAATATTAATTGCCCTTGGATTCATCCTTTTCATCCTTCTTGTTGCAGGCATCATAAGGATTTAGTTTCCTCGTAAAATCTCCTTGCTGCTTCTTTAGGATTTTCCTGGTTGTAGATACTTCTTCCCACTATTATATAATCCGCCCCCGATTCTATGGCTTTTTTTGCACTTCCTCCTTGGGCACCCACTCCAGGAGACAGAATTTCCAGATTTCCGGCAAGCTCTCTTATCTTTCTCAATCTTTCAGGTCTTGTGGCCGGGGCAATTAAGCCTGTCGCTCCTTCTTTTTTTGCCATCTCCACTATTTTTTCTGTATGCACCTGCATGAAATCCAGTGCTCCGGGATGGGACATCTCTGCTACCACATACACCTTCATGTTTCCTGAGGCTTCAATGGCAGCATGAAGGGAATCATGACCCACAAAACCGTGTACTATAATTCCAGATGCTCCATATCTTTTTGCCTGCTCAACGATGAGCTTTGTGGTATTGGGGATATCCGCCACTTTGAAATCACAGATTATTGGGGAATATTTAGATAGCTCGCTGACGATTTTCATTCCTGCAGATAGCACTAAAGGCCATCCAATTTTTATGGCGTGAAGATATTCGCTTGTCTCCTTTGCAATTTTCTTAGCCTTATCCATATCAGTAACATCCAGGGCCAGGATAACTCTACTCATCCTATAGCCATGCACTTCTCAATTAATTATTTTTCTTCCCCGACAGTTTGAGAGTTCACAGAGCGAACTTGACAGGAAATTTTAAATTGTAAATCAATATTCTCATATGCATTTCAGCACACCTAGAAACATAATGTTTGGCCGAGGCTCTGTTAAAAATATTGAGAGATATCTGGGGAAAAAATGTGTGATTGTCACAGGAAAACACACCTGGGAAAATGTAAAGGATCTGATTCCAATAGATGCCCCGGTACTTTTTGTAACTCGCCACAAATGGAAGGAGCCATCCCAGAAGGATGCTGAGGTATTAGCTGAAAATATTAGGGAGCATTCTCCAGATACCATAATAGCTGTGGGAGGGGGAAGTGTTATAGATACGGCAAAGGTGGCATGGATTATTTATGAAAATCCTGAAATCTCCTGGAATGCCCTATACTCCTACAACATTCCAGAGCTGAGGAAGAAGGCAAGATTCATAGCCATAGAGACCACAAGTGGCACAGGTAGTGGTGTTTCTGCAGCAGCCATCATACTGGATGAAGAGGGGAAGAAGAGAGGAGTGGTGAGTGGAGAGCTCATTCCTGATCTCGCTATATATGATGCGAATTTTGTGGAGGGTATGCCCCGAGATGTAGCATTATACAGTGGGATGGATGCTTTGAGTCAGGCTATAGAGGCATATATATCCACGGTGGATAATATAATTGGAGATACTTTAGCTCTCAAAGCAATTGAGTTAATATACAAAAATTTACCAAAGGCCTTAGAAAAAGAGGATAGAGCCATAGAAAATGTGCATCATGGAAATATGCTGGCTGGAATGGGGTTTGCCAATTCAAGATTGTGTTTGGGGCATGCTGCTGCCCATTCTCTTGGGGGCGAATACAAAATTGAGCATGGAAAAATTGTCGCCATATTGCTCCCCTATATCATAAGGGCCAATGAAAAGCACACCCCTAAAGTCAAGGAAATTGCAAAGCTTCTGGGTGTGAAGGATCTTGCCCGTGCAATATGGAAGATGAATGATGAGCTCGGAATTCCGCATGCTGTGGACATTAAGGATGAGGATATAGAAATGCTTGGAGAGGAGATAGCGAATGACCGTCTTATGAAATACAATCCAAGAAAGATGAGTAAAGAAGATGTAATTAAGATGCTTAGATTGTTGAGAGAGGGTGTTTTAGATGAGATATAAGGATGCTGGAGTGGATATTGATAAAGAGGGTAAATTCATACAGGCTCTAATTTCCAAAATAAATTACAAGAGGAGAGATTTTCCACCTGCATCTTTTGGGCATTTTACAGGCCTAATTGATATGGGTAGCTTCTATATTGCAATGAACACGGATGGAGTGGGTACGAAGATTATAATAGCGAATCAGCTAAAAAAATGGGATACCATAGGAATAGATTGTATAGCCATGAATGTAAATGACACCATATGTGTTGGAGCTGAGCCAATAGGTTTTGTGGATTATCTTGCAATAAGCAGCTACGATGAGGAGATTGCAGAGCAAATTGGAAAGGGATTAAATGAGGGAGCCAAGCAGGCAAATATAAATATTTTGGGAGGTGAGACTGCCACCATTCCAGATATTGTCAACGGTATAGATCTTTCAGGAACGAGCATAGGGGTGGTGAAAAAGGAGAAATTAATCACAGGAAAAGACATAAGGAAAGGGGATTTAATTATAGGCATCCCCAGTTCAGGTATACATTCCAATGGACTTACCCTTGCTCGCAAGGTTCTGGATATTTATGAGAAATTTGAAGATTGGACAGTGGGAGAAGAGCTTCTCAGGCCAACAAGGATATATGTAAGAGATATTTTGAATGTGTTGAGAAAATGCAGGGTACATGGTTTAGCCCACATAACTGGTGGAGGAATAACGAATCTTCTGAGATTAAAGAGGATGAGATATGTGATTGATTCACCTCTACCTCCACATAAAATCTTCAAGGTAATAATGGAATTTGCAAATGTGGAATATGAGGAGATGTACAAAACTTACAATATGGGTATGGGTTTTGCCATAATAGCCCCGGAGGATTGTGAAATAGAAATAAAGCGTGAGATAAAAGATGCGAGGACCGTTGGATATGTGGATGAAGGCTATACTGTGGAAATACCAGAGTTAAAACTGCGATACACATCCTACCTCTAAGCGTTAAAGATCTCTTATATCCCTCACTCTATACTTTATTCCCCGGTCGGATATTGTGTGTATTACATAGGGGAGCATCTCATGGGATACGAATAACAGAGTGCTTATTCCCCTGTACGCAGCATCTATGGCAGCATTCGCCGCAGAAAACTCAAAGTCTATCTTACAAATATCCTTCAAGGATAAATAAGCCACCACTCCACAGACTCCAACCTTCTTATTATCATTTTTTATTATCTCTTTTAGCCTGGCTTTATCTACCAATTTACTTCCACCTTCTTCGATTGGTGGCATGGCGAATACCTCAATCTCTCCAAGGTTAATATCCAGAATGCCTCTGAGATTTTTAACTCCAACATTCTCTCCAGTATCTGCAGAGTTTATGGCAAATCCCCAGGAAGAAGATTCCCTCTTATATGCATGAAGATATCCCCCTTCCATAAAAAGACCAACCTTCTCTCCCTTTTCTATTCTCTCCCCCGCAATGGCCTCTATCACCTTTTTCCTCTCCATTATTTTGTTTGCCTCATGTACAAAATCGCCCAGCTCTTCAATAGCAGCGTTTAGAAATTCCCAACCGGAGGGTGTGATCCTTCCCTCCCTTACATAACCCTCCTCCTCTAGAATTTTGAGATACTCAGATACCCCCTGTACGGTGATATTAATCTCTCCTGCTATCTCTTTCAATTTTTTCTTTCCCTTCAAAATTTGCAGTAGAATCAGCATCTTCGTAATCTTTCCCTTATCTCTCAAAATCCCCATGGGTAGAAATAGGAGGCAAGGTTTATATTTTTTCTGTTTGAAAAAAAATAAAAAAATTATTTGAGTTTTACTGCTGTTCCGTATGCCAGAATCTCTGCGGCTCCGCTCATCACAGCTGAAGTCATGAACCTTACATTTATCACGGCATCCGCACCCAATTCTTCAGCTTTCTCTATCATTCTCCGAAGCGCTATCTCTCTCGCTTCACTCAGCATCTCTGTGTATTCCTTTATCTCGCCTCCCACAAGCTGGCGAAAACCTGCTTTTATATCTTTGCCTATATGCTTGGCCTGTATGGTATTTCCTCGCACAAGTCCTATAACCTCTTTGATCTCTCTACCCGGGATATAGTCTATATTTACCACTATCATGGTCTCAAATCCTCCTCTGGAATTTCTTCCTTAATTTTCTTCACCTCCTTATATCTCTCCAAAGAAAGTTGCAATATAATGATTATTGCGCCTATGATGAGAAGGGCAACACCTATTTTCACAATCAAAAGTATTTCGTTGCTCTCAACTTCACCATAAAGGGGCATAAGTCCTGAAACTCCAAGAGTTATTATCCCTATAAGAAATAGACTCACTCCAATCCAGCTGGAAATTTTCATAGGTAGATAATATTTTACCAATTTAAATAGCTTTTGCTAAAAATAAAAAGTGGGGATGGGGAGAAGACTTAGTTATCACATTTTCCAGTTGGACATGCAGGGTCAAAGGTGCTATCCACCTTCAAATATTTCTCATCCACCTTCACCTTGAAGGTTAAATCGAGAAGAGTTGCAGCCTCCTCTTTCTTCTCCTCCCTTACCTCCTGCTTTGTGCCTTTAGTTCCCCTGTAGATTACCTGTACACTTTTGCTTCTATCTCTGTATATGGTGATACCTTTGCATCTCAGCCTCCAGGCAAGAACATAGGTATCCTCCACATCCTGAATTGTCGCCTCATGCCTGAGATTCACAGTCTTGCTTACGGCATTATCCACATACTTCTGAAATGCTGCCTGCATGCGAACATGCCACTCCGGATCTATATCATGTGCGGTTCTGAATAAACGCTTTATGTGCTCAGGCACCTCATCCAGATGTTGCACACTTCCAGTTTCTGCAACTTTCTTCATGAGCTCCTCAGAATATAAGCCCTCTTTCCTCATTATCTCTTCAAATAGTGGATTCACCTCCAATAGCTCTTGACCATCCAGCACACGGCGGATAAAGGCAATTGCAAATAGAGGTTCTATGCTCGAAGATGTGCCTGCAATTATGCTTATTGTTCCCGTTGGAGCTATTGTGGTTGTGGTGGCATTCCTCATCCTCATGCCCTTCTTCCACCACTCACTCCCCTCCCACGCTGGAAA
>JAGGTO010000095.1 GCA_021163705.1 Thermoplasmata archaeon
AATAATTTCTTTCTGGGGCAAGAAATAATATTCTTTCATCTCTCCAATCTCAAACTCATTTCCTTTTTTCCACCGAAGAGCTTGAGATAGTTCATAGGCAAGCTCAGAGTTGAGCACCAAGGGAATATTCAAATCCGCAGCCATTCTTCTTATTCTGTAATCCTTATCTCTTGCATACCCCGAAGTTATCACGAGCTCTATTTTCCCTGATTTGAGTAATTCCATGGCTTTCTCCAAACTCAAAATTTTCCCATCCACATTATTTCCTTCCAAAGTATATATTTCATATCCCAAAGAGCTCAGAAGCTTAGAGGATAAAGCTATCTTTTTCTCATTACCGAAGGTATAAACTAAAACCTTCTCTTTTGGTATCTTATTAGGCTTAGCAGATAGCCAGCTTTTGAGAAATGCGTCCTCAAACCCCATTCCTAAAGAGGCTACTTCTCCAGTAGAGCGCATCTCTGGACCAAGATATGGATATGCTCCCCTTATCTGACTCCACGAGAATTGCGGGGTTTTTACAGCAAAAGAAAATGCAGGAAGCTCATAATAATTGTAATCTTCACCTGAAACAAGTCTTCCATCTAACGTCGCCTGAGCAGCAAGCTCCATCAGATTCACGCCTCTGGATTTGCTGGAGAAGGGCATGGAGCGACTGGTTCTGAGATTTAGCTCAAGAACATTTACCTCATTATTCAGGAGAAATTGTAAGTTAAAGGGACCGCGTACTCCCAGGTTAATTGCTATCTCTACGGCTATCTCCTGCATCCTTCTAACCTGAGCGTCGCTTATTTTTCTCCATGGAGTTACCATGGTTGCATCTCCACTGTGAACCCCCGCCCTCTCTACATGCTCCAGGGTCACTCCTATCACTTTTCTACCATCCGATATGGCATCAATCTCCGCCTCCATGGCATCCAGAAATTTGGAGATAACCACAGGATGTTCTGGCGATACTCTCATTGCCAGAACAAGGTATCTTTCAAGCTCATCTCTATTGTAGGCAATTTTCATGGCCGTGCCACTGAGTATATAACTGGCTCTAATCACCACCGGATATCCTACATCCTCTGCAAACCTTATGGCCTCTTCAACACTCCTTGCCTCTATCCAAGGCGGTTGCTCTATTCCAAGTTCCTCAAGAAAGTTTGAAAATTTTGCACGGTTTTCAGCTATGTCAACCCTGCTTCCACTGCTCCCTACCAAGGAGATCCCCACAGATTCCAATTTTCTGGCAAGAGAATTCGCAAGCTGCCCTCCTGCAAAGGCAACGAGACCCGATGGTTTTTCAAAATTATAGATGTCAAGCACTCTCTCCAAGGTTATTTCCTCAAAATAGAGTTTGTCATTTATATCCCAATCTGTGGATACTGTTTCCGGATTATGGTTTATTACAATAACTTCATATCCCCTTCTTCTGGCTGCAGTTGCAAAATTCACCACTGCCCAGTCAAATTCCACGCTCACTCCTATCCTGAAAACTCCCGCTCCAAGAACAAGGAGCTTTTTGATGTCAAGTGGAGATATATCGCTCTCCACCGCATCATGTGTTGCATAGAGATAATTGGTCCTTGCTGGAAATTCTCCCGCCAGGGTATCTATCTGCTTAATAAATATTTCCTTTCTTTTCCATATTTTCCCTGTGAGTGTCTTAATCTGAGCATCACTGAATCCCAGTTTTTTTGCTTCCTTTACTGTATCTCCATCCGGCTCTCTTCTCAATTTTTCAGCCATTTTTACAATATCTTCAAGAATGTAAAGATAGAATTTATCAATACCCGTGATATGGTGAATTTCATCTATACTCACCCCTAACCTTATGGCCTTGGCTATGTGTATCGGCATATAGGGCTCGTAATTCCTTATTCTCTCCATAACACTCTCAAGCAGTTCATCCTCTAGGTAATAATCTCCTATGAGCTCCTCGCCTATCATCCTCATGGCCTTCTGAAAAGCCTCATGGAGATTTCTTCCTATGGCCATTACCTCTCCTATACTCTTCATCTCCGTATTTATTCTCCTATCCACACCTTCAAACTTCTCCAGATCCCATCTGGGAACCTTGACAACCACATAATCTAGGCTCGGCTCAAAAAGAGCAGTTGTCACGCCAGTCACCTTATTCAAGAGAGCATCTAAAGAGTAGCCCAGGGAGAGCTTTGCCGCTATATATGCAAGAGGATACCCTGTGACCTTGCTTGCCAGAGCACTGCTTCTGCTCATCCTTGGATTTGTCTCTATTATGTAAAACTCCTCACAAGTGGGATTTAAAGCAAGCTGAACATTGCACTCCCCAACAAGCTCTATGGCTTCTGCCACTTTTATGGCGGCGGTTCTTAGAATCTGATATTCCCTGTTTGTGAGAGTTTGGGAAGGTGCAACCACTATGGAATCTCCAGTGTGAATTCCCATTGGATCAAAATTTTCAAGGCAGGCAACTGCAACGGCGTTCCCATACCTGTCTCTCACCACTTCAAACTCGATCTCCTTCCATCCTTTCAGGTATTTCTCCACAAGTACCTCGCCTATTTCGCTCTGGGCAAACGCCTTTATTATATTCCCTCTGAACTCTTTTTCATTATATGCTATGAATGAGCCTCTCCCTCCAAGATTGTAACTCACCCTCACCATCACAGGATATCCTATCACCCCTGCCACCTCAATGGCCTCTTCAACACTCCTTGCTGCCTTGCTTGGTGGAACTGGAAGCTCTCTGGCAATCATCGTCTCTCTGAATTTTTCTCTGTCAAGAGCTTTTTTTATCCCATCCACAGGAGTTCCAAGTACCTCAATACCATATCTTTCCAGTATTCCACTATCATTCAGCAATACACCGAGAGATAAAGCACTCTGTCCTCCAAATCCCAAGAGTATTCCATCAGGTCTTTCTTTTTCTATAATTTTCACCACAAACTCAAGCTCAAGGGGTAAAAGATAAACCTTGTCAGCCATCTCATGACTCGTTTGAATTGTGGCCACATTGGGATTTAAGAGCACAGTATCTATTCCCTCCTCTCTGAGGGCTTTAAGTGCCTGGCTACCACTGTAATCGAACTCTGCCGCCTCTCCAATTTTTATTGCTCCAGAACCCAGAACAAGAACCTTAGAGACCATGCTTCTCATCCCCCATCATCATAGTAAAGATATCAAATACCCAGGTGGTATCAAGAGGTCCCGGAGAGGCTTCTGGATGAAACTGTACCCCTATCACAGGCTTCTGGGGATGGTATATCCCTTCAACACTACCATCATCTATATTGCGCATCCATACCCTGAATTCATTGAGAGTTTCTGCCCTTATAGCATATCCATGGTTCTGTGTAGTTACAAATGCCCTCCCACTTTTCAAATCCTTCACAGGCTTGTTTATACCTCTGTGACCGTACTTGAGCTTGTATATCTCTGCACCATTCGCCATGGCCAGAATCTGATTGCCCAAACATATACCCATTGTTGGTATCCCATAATCAATAACCTCACGGGCTTTTTTCACAAGCTCTCCAAGCAGGCGGGGATTTCCAGGACCATTGCCAAAAAGTATTCCCCGTGCTTGAAATTCTTCCATAGTAACCACAGGATCTTCATAGCAGGGCATCCTGATAATCTCTAATCCTCTTTTAAGAAGTTCCCTTAGGATTCCATACTTTATTCCACAATCCACAACCACTACCCTTCCCTGGGGATTTTGAGGCGTATGCACAATTATATCTTTTGGGGTCACGGAGTCTATGAGCTTCATCTCCTCATAGCTCAATTCATGTAGTTTTTGAATTATCTCCTCTTCATCATGGTCTCCTACACACAGGGCACCCATCATCACACCTTTCTCTCTTATTTTTTTCACCAGAGCACGAGTATCTACACCCTCTATACCAGGAACATTCTCCTCCCTCAGGAATTTATCTAAACTTTTGGAGGAAAGCCAATGATTCTCGCGCATGAGCCTGGAGACCACGAACCCTTCCACTTGAATTCTATCAGATTCATAATGGAGTGGCAAACCATTCTCCTCCAACTTTTTACTGGGTACCCCATAATTCCCTATGAGAGGATAGGTCATCACAAGAATCTGGCCTCTGTAGGATGGATCTGTCAGAGCTTCTGGATAACCTACCATACCTGTAGTGAAAACAACTTCGCCGTAGGCAATACCTTCTTTACCAAAACCCCTTCCCTTAAACACACTGCCATCTTCAAGAATTAGCGATGCTCTCATTTCTCTCCCTCCAGAGAAAAGAGCTCGGATTTATGCTCTTCTAAAAGCTTCTTTGCCTGTTCAATATATTTCTTTACATCCTTTGGATCAGGAGAGCCCATCACAGGCCTGAGTATGGATTCCTGAGGATTCATCTCCAGACCATATTTCCTTTTCACCGTTGAGTAAAACTCATCTGAGTTCCGAGATTCCCCTATAAATTTCGCAATTTCAGCGTGCACAGCCCTGTATGGCATACTTCTTTTCAAGGCTATCCTCTCTGCCATGTCTGTGGCCAGGATCGGATAAATCTCTGTGTCTTCTTTCATCCTCTCACTATTCACCTCTATTTTACTGAAAAAGTCAGAAAAAATTTGTATCGCTTTTAGCGTATTTTTGAGTATGGCATATGCATGATGATTAGATTCTTGCATATCCAGATTGTACCCTGAGGGCAGTGCTCTGAGAGTTCCAAGAAATGCTACCAGATGCCCTATGCTCTCTGCTCCCCAGGCTCTTGCTATCTCCATCGTTGCTGCATTTCTCTTCTGGGGCATCATGCTGCTGGTGGCCGCATGGTCCGCAGGCAGAATTATGTATGAAAACTGGGGAAGGGAGAATACTATCATGTCCTCCACTATCCGGGAAAGAAAAACCGATAGAGAGGTATCCACAGATAATGCCAGGCTCAAAAATTCTCTACTCCCGGAGGCTCTAATGCTGTTCCAAACTACCCCATCAAACAATTTCTTTCCAAGAGCTACTCTATCTATCGGAACCATTGTACCTGCAACTGCCCCTCCTCCAAGTGGAGATTTGTCCACAACCCTGTAGATTTCAAAAATTATTTTGGTGTATTCTGCAAGCTCCTCTTCAATATAGCAGAGATAGTGGGCAAATGTTGATATCTGGGCAGGTTGTAAATGGGTGCAAGCAGGCATCATCGTGAACAGGTGATCCTCTCCCCTCTTTAGGAGAATATCTCTCAATTTTATGAGCTCCTCAATCTGTCTTTTAAGCATTCTTTTAGTTTTAAGTCTCAATGCTGCAGAGATATGATCATTTCTGCTCCTTCCCAGAGGAATATATCCCGCTATTTTTCCAAGCCTGTTATTCAGATAAATCTCAATGGCTTCGTGTATATCCTCTGCATCCATTTTAAATAATTCTTCCGGATTATTCATCAGGACTTCCAATTCTTTGAGTATCCTTTTTCCAGCCTCTTGAGGAATTAATTTCTGGGCATGAAGCGTTTCCACATGCGCCTTTAACACCTCCAGAACCTCATGAGCAATTTCCCTATCCTCACTCAATGAGGATATATAATTCAAAATTTTCCTGTCAATTTTGCCAAGCAGAGATTCCCTGTACATGGCAAGCACCTACACCGCTCTGCTTTCAATAATCTTCTCTTTCAAACCCTCCGGACGAATCTTATGCCTGTTGGCAAGCACGCTCTGCATACCAAAAATCTCTATGAAACCCGTGGCAAGATCCTGCTCAAATGCACTGGTGCCTTCATATGTGGCCAGATTTAAGCTATAGAGAGCATATGGGGATTCCCTACCCACAACGGTGGCGTGATTGGGGGATAGCTTTATTTTCACTACTCCACTTACCTTCTCCTCCACAAGATCTATGAAGGCATCAAGAGCGTATCTCAAAGGCTCAAACCATAATCCACTGTAAACCACCCAGGCCCATTTTGAATCCACAAGATCCTTGAACTCAAGAATCCATTTTGTAAGCACAAGCTTCTCCAGATCCTTATGAGCCTTCAATATCACCTCTGCTGCAGGTGCCTCATATATCTCTCTGCTCTTTATTCCCACAACCCTGTTCTCTATATGATCTATTCTCCCAATTCCGTAGGCACCAGCTATGATATTCAAATCCTCAATGATCTCCACGGGGGCTTTTTTCTCTCCATTTAATGCCACAGGAACCCCCTTTTCAAACCCTATCTCTATATACTCCTCACCCTCATTTTGAATCTTTGTCCATTCATAAATTTCCTCGGGGGGCTCCTCCCAAGGATTCTCTAAAGCGCCACCCTCTATGCTCCTTCCCCAGAGATTTTCATCTATACTGTAAATCTTCTCACTCACAGGTATACCATGCCTCTTTGCATACTCCATCTCCCAGTCTCTACTCAGATTACATTCCCTCACAGGTGCTATTATCTTTATATCTGGATTGAGTGTTTTTATGGATATGTCAAACCTAACCTGATCGTTTCCCTTGCCTGTGCATCCATGGGCAATTGCATCTCCTCCCTCCAGTTCCGCTATTTCAACAAGCTTCCTTGCTATTAATGGCCTCGCTAAGGCTGTGGCAAGTGGATACTCCCCATCATACAGTGCATTTGCCTTTATGGCCGGAAATACATAGTTCTCGACAAATTCTTTACGGGCATCCACCGTATAATGCTTCACCGCCCCTAACCCGTATGCCTTTTCCTCAATCTCCTGAAAATCATCTCTCTGTCCAACATCCACGGTAACTGTTACGACCTCAGCATTCAGCTTCTCCTGTAGCATTTTTAGTATTACCGATGTATCAAGCCCACCTGAGTATGAAAGTACCACCTTCACATGATCACCATCTCCAGGTGATAAGAAGAACTGATTTATACCTTATGTAATCAAAAAATCAAAAATAGAATATTAAGTTCCATTTAGGACATTCTCATCCGGAGAATTATGTCCTGGAGAATGGAATATGCACGGGGTGCTTCATTTCTATTTACAACAAAAAGCGTGTCCTTGTGACATGATATGATCTGGGTTACATTTATTCCATAGAAGGAGAGTATGGATGTAATGAATCCTATTACACCGGGGACCGAAATTATATCTATGGGGCTTATAAGAAGGATCACAGTTTGTCCATCTATTATGTCCACAATACCATCAGAAGAGAAGAGATCAAGGATTCTATCCCTATCCTCCCCAGGAATTACCAGGGTGAAGGTATCCACCCCCTGACTGATCTGGAAGAACCTGCTCTTTTCCACTATCTGAAGTAGTTTCCCTAGCATCTTCAAAAATGTGTTCTTCTCTATGGTTATCACACTCAGATCCGATTGGAGCTGTATTATTGTCCTGGCTAAAACTTTTCTCACTCTCTTCTCCATAGAGCTTCTCTCTTTCTTCAATTCATCGCTCATCCTTATTAAGGCCATTTTAACTGCTTCTGTTGATGCTATAATATTTTTCTTTTCAAACTCTTCTTGAATTGCCCGGGCAAGAGCACTGTAGTTTATAACTCCAAGAATTAGACACTCCTTCAATGCGGGCCTGCATTCTATTATCTCCCTAACTTTTTTTGCTACACTAATCTTCTCCTCATCCATCTTTTCACCTAAGAAAATAGAATTATAAAAAAATTAGGGAATGAGCCTTGTCCTGTCCCTCGGGAATATCACACATTCTCTTATATTCTTCACTCCTGTCACTATCATCGTGAGCCTTTCCAATCCCAAACCCCAGCCTGCATGGGGAGGCATACCATAGCGGAATGCCCGCAGATAAAATTCAAAGTTCTCAGGATTCAATCCCTTAGATTTCATAACATCCACAAGGCTCTCATATACATGATTTCTCTGCGCTCCGGATGTTACCTCTTTCTCTCTGTACATTAAGTCAAAAGATTTGCTGTATTTACCATCTGGCATAACATAGAAAGGCTTAATCTCCAGGGGCCAGCGCTTTATGAAATAAAATCCATCCATCTCTTCTCCCAGCACCTTAAGGGCGTCGGAGGAGAAATCATCTCCCCATTCCATGGATATCTTCGAATTCACTATATCCACCGCTTCATCGTAGGTTATTCTCTCAAAAGGCACCTCGGGAATTTCCCATTTTATCCCCAGATTCTGCAACTCCTTCTCCCTTTCATTTACCACCTTTTCAATGGCCTTTGCAACGCTGTTCTCCAGCATGCCCATAGCATCCTCATCATCTGCAAAACTCATCTCTATATCAATTGATATAAATTCATTGAGATGCTTAGTTGTATTATGCTCTTCGGCGCGGAATGCCGGAGCTATCTCCAGAACCCTGTCAAGACCTGCTGCCATTAAAATCTGCTTGTAAAGCTGTGGGCTCTGATTAAGATAGGCATCCTTTTCAAAGTACTTCACAGGAAAGAGCTCTGTACC
>JAGGTO010000038.1 GCA_021163705.1 Thermoplasmata archaeon
GACTGGCTTGTGAAGGTGAAGGAGGGACGTGTTAATGAAATAAGAAAATGCATAGGATGCAGCGAGTGCATAAAAGCAAGACATGATGAAGATACCGCAATAAGATGCGGCGTGAATCCGCAGGTGGGGAGAGAGATTGAGATACCACCTGCAAAAATAATAAAAAGGGTCGTAATCGTAGGAGGTGGCCCCGCGGGTCTTGAAGCAGCCAGAATAGCGGCAATTCGGGGACACGAGGTTCATCTTTTCTATGACGAATTTGGAGGCACTCTCAACATCGCATCTTTGCCACCTGGAAAGGAGAAAATCAGGTGGTTGATTGAATACTACTCCACGGAGCTGAAGAAGTATAATAACATACATTTTCATAAGAAAAAGGCACTGAAGCAGGATGTTTTGGAGCTGAAACCTGATGTGGTTATAATGGCCACCGGCTCAAGGCCAATGCTCCCCTGTCCCCCTGTGAGGGGCTTCGTGTATCTATACGATGATGTGCTGAGAGGTGAGGTAAAGTTTGAAAATAAGAATATAATCGTTGGTGGTGGAGGATTGGTGGGCTGTGAAACAGCTAATCTTTTGGCAGATAACAATGAGGTGATTATTGTTGAAATGTTGCCTGAAGTAGCTATTGGTATGGAAACTTTATCCAAAAAACATCTTTTGCAGGAATTGAAGAAGAAAAATGTAAAGATATTGACTTCCACGAAAATCGTTGATATTTCGAGAAACAGGGAGGTAATTGTTGAGAGAGACGGTCATCAGTTCATCATTGAAGCGGATGCCCTTGTGGCTGCATTTGGAAGCCGACCCTTCGTGCCATTCACCCTGGAAAACATACCCACGATTGTTGTGGGAGATGCTAAAAGTGTTAGAAATATATACAGTGCTGTCAACGAAGGTTTCCAGGCTGCAATTGCACTTTAATTCACCTGAATCTCCTCTCCAGCACTCTTTTATGCACAGCAATTCCACCAAAGAGGAATAATAAGGTGAAAAACAAAAGCATAACAAAATCGAGCCATATTGAAAAATAGCCACCGCTACCAACAGCCCATCTGAGAGAATCCACAAAATATGTGAGTGGAGAGAGATATGAGAGAATTTTCCCGTATTCCGGGAGCTTTGAGAGCGGAACAAATATTCCACTGATGAATAACAAAGAGAATTTCACCAGAGAGGAGAGCATCATGACATCCGCAGGCACATCTGTGGGTGGATAAGATGACATGAGTATGGTGAGCGAAGAGAAGCACAGAAGCCCCAGCACAAGTGCGATAAGGAAGAGTAAAATGTTGATGCTCACCAAGAGATAAATGGCAGAAAGAGATATGGCAAGAGATATTAAAAGACCGAAATAGAAGGAAGCCTGCATATCCCCGAATAAAACTGTGGTTATGGAAATGGGAGTGGAGAGCAATCTCTCAAAAGTCTTACTTCTTGCCTCCCAAGGTATTATGGTGGGCCCCACAGCCGTGGATGTGAAAAACACGGTCATGGAGAGAAGAACCACGAAAAGTTCGTTGGCAGCAAGATGGCGCCCTATCAGAAAAGCTGCAAACATGAAGATAGGGAAGAGAAGCCCCATTATTATCACCGGTCCCTTGAGATAGAAGATGAGCATATCCTTTTTTGCTATGGCAAAGGACCTCTTAAGCTGGGAAATTACCTCATTCACTCTCATCACCCACAAGATGTACAAATGCTTCCTCCAGCGTTGGTGTGCGGCTCGTAAGAGAGACTATCTTTAATTTATTCTTCTCTGCATAATGCACAATTTCCTTAATCACATCATCCGGGTAGCGGGTATGTATTCTCACCTTATCCCCTGCAATCTCTATTTTCTCCCCGTAGGCAAAATCTCCTGGCTTGAATTTGAAAGGCTCGAAGGATACCTCAATCACTGTGTGCCCCTTACTCATGCTCTTTATTTTCTCCGGAGTGTCTATCGCGATAATTTTTCCATGATTTATTATTGCTATTCTATTACATAATTCATTTGCATCGCCCATATTATGCGTGCTCATGAATATCGTTTTTCCCCTCTTGTTTTCATCCCGTATTATTCTTTTAATGAGCCTCGCACTCATAACATCCAGTCCGGATGTGGGCTCGTCCAGGAATAGCAGCTCAGGATCGGGTAAAAGAGCCATTGCGAGAGATAATCTCTGTCGCAAACCCTTTGAAAAGGAACGCACTTTTTTATCCTTCTTATCATATATCCCGAAGAGATGAAGGAGTTCCTCTCCTCTCTCCCTTATCTCTCCCTTTCTCATCCCGTAAAGTCTGCCCACGAGAAATAAGTTCTGCATTGCAGTGAGGTCAATGTATGGATTTGCCATTTCTGGCACTACACCTATGTCTTCCTTTATTCTCAAAATATCTTTTCCTGTATCCAGTCCAAATATTCTCACCCATCCCTCGCTGGGTTTGAGAATTCCAGTGAGCATCCTTATGGTGGTGGTTTTGCCTGCACCATTGGGCCCGAGAAATCCAAAAATTTCACCCTTTTTAACACGGAAACTTATATGGTCCACTGCAAGAAATTCGCCATAATACTTGGTGAGACCACCAGCCTCTATCACATCCACAGAATGAGGAATGTCGGGAGAGTATTTCAAATTTACCAAAAATTCTTCTCCCATAGCTTATCCCTTTTTCTCAGAGGACATCTCCACACCGTATTCTCTGGCAGTCTCAATCAACTGTTCCGCAAATTTTTCCTTCAGCATTTCCCTAACTTTTATGAATATCTTGTACTTCCTTGC
>JAGGTO010000121.1 GCA_021163705.1 Thermoplasmata archaeon
GAGATTGTACCAACCACAGCACCTATTATTGCATAGGGCAAATTTAAAAAGAGAAGCAGCACGAAAAAGGATGAGAGAAAAAATGCAACTGAACCTTCGAGGCTTTTTCCATTTTTAAATCTATGGAACCCCCATCGTATTCCCACTATGGCAGCAAGTGCATCACCTACAGTTGCAGCAGAGATCACACCCATGGCAATCATCTTAGGAGAGAAGAGAATTACCAGAAGAGAAGCTATGGAAAAGTAAACATGGGCAGCTATACATATCTCCTCCTCTTTTCGTGTTATTTCCCTTATCTTCCTATCTATCTCTTCTATCCCTTTGCTTACAATTCTGAATGTCTCTTCTTTGAGAAGAGGACGTATTCCTTGGATAATCTTCTTTGTGGTGTCCCGGGAAATCCGGTAGGGTTCTACGACGAGAAATATTACCAGTGCAATTGATAGAAAAAGAAGTGTGGTATTCTTACCAAATATAAAGTAAGAAATGGGAATGAGCAATCCTGCGAGATGCAGGATCTTCCGTAGAGTTTCACTTTTCAAGTTCACAGAGGTAATATGATATGCAATTAAATAATGTTTTTGAAACTTTAAATAAAGGAAGGGTATTAAAGAAGCAATGTTTAAGATAGAATATGAGGACGGCAATGCCAGAGTTGGAGTATTGAAAACAAAACATGGGGAGATAGAGACTCCATTTTTTATGCCGGTGGCAACCAAGGCCACGGTTAAGACTCTTTCTCCAGAGGAATTGTATGGATGTGATGTAAAGGCGATTATCAGCAATTCATTTCACCTATTTCTCCGTCCGGGGGTCGAGATCATAGAGAAGCATGGAGGATTGCATAATTTTATGAATTTCCAGGGCATAATTTTCACAGATAGTGGAGGTTTTCAGATCATAAGAGAAGGTTTTTTTATCGGGGTAAAGAGAGAGGGCATAGTTTTTAAATCACCCTACGATGGTAAAAGATATCTATTCACGCCCAGGCTCAGTAAAGAAGTACAGCAAAGAATAGGAAGCGATGTTGCTATGATGCTTGATTTCTGTCCACCATATCCGGCAAGCTATGAAGAGGTAAGTGAGGCAGTGATTTTAACATCCCTCTGGGCAAGGGAATTCCCCCGGGATGATACACAATTAAATTTTGGTATAGTTCAGGGAGGGGTATATAAGGATCTGAGAAAGAAGAGCGCGGAAGAGCTATCAAGGTTAGATTTTGATGGCTATGGAATAGGAGGCCTAAGCATAGGTGAACCAAAAAGTGTGATGCATAAAATGGTGGAGATAGTAAATTCTATAATTCCCAAAGAAAAACCGAGATATCTTATGGGAGTGGGCTCTCCGCTAGAAATAATAGAGGCTGTTATCCGAGGGGTGGATATTTTCGACTCTGTTTTCCCAACCAGAAATGGAAGACATGGCACCGTGCTAACCTGGGAGGGTCGCAAAAATCTAAGAAAAGGAGAGTATAGGGATGATCTAAAACCCATAGATCCAGAATGCTCATGCTACACCTGTCAAAATTTCAGCAGGGCATACCTGCATCATCTTCTTAAGGAAAAGGAGATCCTGGGGATGAGATTATTAACCCTCCATAATATATGTTTTCTTCAAGAGTTTATGGAGAGATTGAGGGAAGAGATAAAAGAAGGACATGTGGAGAGATTCAAAAAGGAGATGGAGAAAGTATATTAATAATCTGAGGCTATCTTTCTAGCTCAAGCAGGGCTGAGTTTTCAAAGGCCAGATCACAGAGCTTATCATTCATGGATGCGAAAATTTCTATGCCCAGATATTTAAGCTTCTCAACACTACAGCTCAAAGCATGATCATCCTGAGGATATGGTAATTCAAAATCTTCTTTAGAAATTGCCACAAAACCCTCAGAGTTCTCAGGAGATGCCAGATGAAGAGCATCCTTTATTTGCCTTCTTCCTGTTAAAATCAGCATTATTTCAATATGGAAATTCCTCGCTATATTTTTTCCACTTTGAAAAGCCTCCTCTGCTTTCTTATAGGCATAGAGCAAATGTTCTTTTCCCACAACACATTTTGAATTAAATGTATAAATTCCCTGGGATGCAAACTCCTTTATTTCCTGGAGGGTTAGCTTACCCTTATATCCCTTCACGATCATTCTTCCAGCCCCAATTCAAGCTTCTTCAATAATTCTTCTTTCTTGTCACAATCCACAAGAGCATGCTTTATCACATCCGCAACGGTTTTCACAGGCACAATCTCGATTTTGCCCTCATGTGCTTCATCAAGAATCACATCCTGAAGATTAGAATAGGGAATTATAACCTTTTCAAATCCCGCTTCAATGGCAGCTTCCACCTTAGCTGTTATACCACCTACTGGAAGTACATGCCCCCTTATGCTCAGAGAACCTGTCATTGCAACACTCTGATCAACGGGAATCTTCTCAAGGGCTGATAACACTGCAGTGGCAACGCTTATACTTGCGGAATCCCCCTCAACACCTTCATAGGTGCCAATGAACTGGATGTGAACATCGTAATTTGTGATATGCTTTCCAAAATATTTCTTGATTATGGCTGATACATTTTCAACAGCTTCCTTAGCTATCTCACCAAGCTTTCCTGTGGCAATCATTCTCCCCTGATCTCTTGATTGTGCAGGTGTGACCTCGGCCATTATGGGAAGAACTATTCCCGAATACTCTGCCATGCCGCTTCCAGCAGAATAAACTGCAAGACCATTAACTATTCCTATGGCCTTTCCTCTATTCAGGAAAGTCTTGTAATCTTTCTTTATCTCTATCAATCTATCAGCTACCTGCTGCTCCAGGGGTCTCGCAAGTCTCTTTGCTCTCAATACATGTTCCACCTCCACATATCTGCTTCTGCTCTCTCTCGCAATATCTCCAGCGACTCTTATTAGACCTCCAAGTTCTCTCAATCTTAGAGTAAGCTTTCCCTTTCTGCCTGCCCTCTTCTGTGCCTCCTTTATTATTTCAGCCACAGCATCCCTGGTAAAATGGGGTATCTTGCCATCCTTTTTAACTTCCTGAGCAACAAATCTTATGAGCTTCCTTCTATTCTCCTCATTATCTTCCATCACAGATTTCATGTAGACTTCGTAGCCATAACCTCTTATTCTTGAACGCAGCGCTGGATGCATGCCCTGAAGAGCATCAAGATTGCCTGCAGCCACAAGAATGAAATCACAGGGCACAGGTTGGGTATGAACCATAGCACCTGCACTGTGCTCACTCTGCCCAGAAATTGGGAACTTCTTTTCCTGCATTGCTGTCAGTAAAGATTGCTGCGATTCTATCTTTAGCATATTTATCTCGTCTATGAATAGCACTCCCTTATGGGCCTTGTGAATCGCTCCAGCTTCAACCCTCAGATGCGGAGGAGTTTCCAATCCTCCACTCTGGAAGGGATCATGTCGGACATCTCCCAAAAGAGCTCCAGCATGAGCTCCGGTGGCATCAATAAATGGAGGTTTCTCGTGAGGTTCGTGGCTCACTAAAAGCTTGGGAACAATGGATTTTTCCTCTTTTTGGATATTTGCTCCTGCAAAGATATAGAGAAATATGGCTATGAAAATGGACCAGAAGAGAAAAGAATAATCGTGGGTGATAAAAGCTGCAAAAACTCCAATCATGAGAAGGAGGAGAACCATACTTAACATACCCGTTTTCCTCTCATTTTTCTGTTTCTTTGCCTGTTCCTGATATTGTTTTAGTATAATCTTTCCCTGTCCCGCGGGGACAGTTTTTATTATGGGTGTATTTGGATCCTCCTCATTGTGAAAGGCAAGAATATCTTCCAGTTCCTCTCTCGGGAGAAAGTCAACCATGCTCTGGGCGAGCATGCTTTTCCCTGTGCCAGGATCACCTATCAATATTACATGCCTCTTTTGATTTGCAGCTTTTTTTATTACCTCCACTGCTTCCTCCTGACCTATAACCTGATCTATTAGTCTTGGAGGAACTTTTATTTCTTCCGTCGTCTTAAACTCTATCTTTTTAATCCACTCGTCCACACTTTCCACGAATACCACAATGTAAAATTGTAGATAAAACTTTTCAAAATTTCCTCCTCAACAAGTATTAAATAATAGGGAAAATTAACCCTACCTATGAAGGAAATGGAGTTCAAGGTTATCTCCAAGAAAAAAAATGAGCTTGTACTTGAGGTTATAAATGCCGATAGAACACTCCTAATACCCCTTGTGGAGGAGCTGAATAGGGATGATATGGTTGAGCTTGCCACCTATCACTATGAGCATCCTTACCTTGAGAATCCCACATTGAAGATAAGGGTCAAAAGTGGTAAGCCCCAGGCAGCAATAAAGAGGTCATCTAAAAAATTGGAGAAAATTTTTGAAGAGCTGGAGAAAAAATTTGAAACGGCTATAAAGTCTCCAAAATAATCTCCGGGGGCTCTATGAATTCCACCATTCTGAGCTCCTGCGGTACCAGTATCTTTATAATTATCTCTCCATAGGCCTTTTCCTGAAATAGCTCAACCTTCTGAAATCTCTCTAAGAAGAGGAGAGATAAAAATACTTTTATGAAATCTTCTCTGCTCCCATCATACAGAAGGGAAAGAGATATTTGATCTCCCTGAACCTCGCTGAGTCTCTCCCAAACCTCTCTGATTTCCTCCTCAAGGTCCTCTTTGTGAACCTTCTCATCTAAATTGAATTTGAACTTCTCTCTAATCTTCCTCTGCTTCTTTTTCCTCTCAACCTCAAGTTTTGCCTCATGGATCGCCTGGATAAGCTCCATCAAACTAACCGGCCTCTTCTCCTCCCTTCTGACAGGCTCCTTTATCTTTATCTCTTCTGCAACCTCTTCTGGCTCACCAGCCACATACTCAAATGGGGAAATATCTATATCAAAGAATTCCATATCCATGCCGTACTCCTCTTGCTCGATATTTGTGAGAATATCCTCGCTCTTTCTCATCAGTATGTTCCATGCCATATGAATTATCTTTCCCGCAATTATGAAATCTATGTCCTCTTCTTTTCTTATCCTCTCCAGATACATCTGTGTGAATTTCACCAAATCTATTTTCCAGGGATCAAGCTTCTCGTTGATAACCAGCTCAAATATTATGGCTATACTCTTATCTATGGGATTCTTGGCCGCTATATGAACTCCATTTTCCATTTTCTGTGCCATCTCTATGTAATAATCAACCTCTATATCCTCATCCAGAAGAGCCTTGTAGTATCTTAGATGCTCAACTACTTCCACCTGTGCTCACCTCCGCCAAAGGTATGCTCTGTATAAACACTCGAGAGAGACCATCCCCTGCCTGTGTAACTCCAATAATGTGATCTGCAAATTTTATTGTGGCTTTTCTGAGGGAGATTACTATGAACTGCGCTGTTTGAGAGTTCCTCTTTATTACCCTGCCAACTATTTCTGCATTTATCCCATCAAGGAACATATCAACCTCATCAAGCACATAGAGGGGTGAGGGATCGTATTGCTGTATTGCAAATATGAAGGCCAGAGCAGTTAAACTCTTCTCTCCACCACTCAACGATTCAAGCCTTATGAACTTCTTTCCAACAGGTTTCACCTTTATTATCAGTCCTCCCTGGAAAGGATCTTCTGTATTTTCTAGAACAAGCTCAGCTTCTCCCCCATTGCTTATCTCATGATATATCTTTTTGAAATTCTCATTTATGGCGTTAAATACCTTCATAAGACCATACTTCTTCTTCTCATTAAGCTCTTTTACAAGCTTGATCAAATCCTCACGCTCTTTTTTAAGTTTGCTGTAGTCCTCCATTATGGAATCATACCTCTCCTTTTCTCTATCGTAATCCTCTATGCTCTTCATGTTCACAGCACCCAAAGATTCCATTTCTCTCTCAATATTCCCTTCTATTCTCTTGAGTTTACCCAGAGATTCGACCTCCTTTATCTCTATTCCATACTCCTCATATTCTTTTCTCGCATCTTCAAGGCCTTTTTCTGCATCCATCAATTTGGTACCTATATGAATCTTCAATTCCTCCTTTACTCTTATATCTCCATCATACTTTCCTATCTCCTCCTGAACCTTGGATAATTCATTCGATAGTTTCTCTCTTTCATTCACAAGATCTTTTATTCTCTCCTCTCTTGCCCTGAGAATCTCTTCAAGCTTTCTCTTCTCAATTTCTTTGCTTTCATATTCCTTTCTGTATTCCTCTATCTTTCTTTTGAGCTCTTCTATGCTCCTCCGTGCATTCTCTATTTCCTTCTCACTATTCTCCTTTTTCTCTTGCAGATTCTTGAGCTCGCTCTCCACCTTCACTATGTCCTGCCTTAACAGATGCAGCTCTTCATTTATTCTTTCAACCTCTTCCTTGAGATCCCTGAGCTCGATGGCAATTTTCTCAGGTATGAGGGAATCCATCTCCTCTCTTATCCTCCCCTCCCTATCTTCCATCTCTCTTATTCTCTCTCCTATGCTTCTTTTCTCATTCACTATACTCTCAAGCAAACTCTCATATTCTCTCTTCCTCTTCAGCATCTCTCCTATTTCCCTATCTATCTGCTTTCTCTTCTCTTCGTTTCTCTTTTTCTCCTTCTTCCATATCTCTATCTGGGATGTATTGTCCTGAATGCTCAGATTTCTAAGATCCTCTAAAAGATCATCTATCTCCCTTCTCACATCTTTTAGCTCCCTCTCTATCTCTTCCTTCTCAGCTATGGCATTTCTTAATCTCTCACCGATCTCCTCGAGATTGCCCATGGCCACTTTCTTCCTCCTCTCTATGCTTCCACCAACCATAGCTCCACTTGCCTCTATGAGCTGACCATCCAGAGTTACTAAACGAACACCACCCATCAGGCGACGGGCATTATCAAGATTATCCACCACAACTGTATCGCCAAAAACATACCAGAATGCTGCCTCAAACTTTTTATCAAATTTTATAAGATCAATGGCAAATCCGAAGGAGTGAGAATCACGGGATGCTAAAATCGCCTTGCCCCTGGGTCTTCCACGCAGCATCTTGTTTAAGGGCAGAAATATGGCTCTGCCAAGCTTCTTCTTCTTAAGATATTCTATGGCACGGGCAGCAGATTCATCATCTTCACATACAATGCTTAAAAGTCTGTTTCCCGCAGCGATCTCTATGGCAACTTCATATTTCTCATCCACATTACCAAGCTCTGCTATGGTCCCATATATACCTCTCAGCTCACCCCTGTCCCTTGCAGCCAGGATGGCCATCACAGCACGACTCATTGAATCTTCCGATGCCTCCATTCGTGCACTTATTCTTTCATATTCTGCTTTAAGCTCTCTAACAAGCCTGTCCTTCTCATCAAGCTCCTTTGCTAATCTCTCCTCCCTGTTTTTAAGCTCATAGTATCTCTTCTGAATCTTTTTCCTCTTTTTCTCCACCTCGCTCTTCTCCTCCTTAAATTGCGAAAGCCTCCACTGGGCATCTTTTATGGCAGCTTCCACATCTTTCCTCTCCTCCTCCTTCTCCGCCATTCTTCTCTCTATGGCTACTATCTCCGACCTTATCCTGTTCTCCTCCTCAGTCTTTCTTCCAAATTCCTTTCTCTTTTTCTCTATCTCTTCCATCAACTTTGTGAGCTCTTTTTGCTTTTCTCTAAATCTCCTGTCAGCATCACCTATCTCTTTCTCTTTTCTCTTAAGGGCACTATGTCTCTCCCTGTATCTCTCCTCCAATTCTCTCTCTTTTTTCTTTTTCTCTTTGAGCTCTTCGCTCCTTTCTTTCAATATCCTCCTTATCTCCTTAAGAGAGTTTTCAATTTCCTTTATCCTTCGAGTCCACTCACCTATCCTCTCCTCCCCATTCTCAATCTTCATTCTTAGCTCTGCAAGCTGAATCTTCATATCATCCACTTTCTTTCTCAGCTCCGCTATCTCACCCTCACCCATCTCCTCTATCTTCCTGTCAATTTTTTCAATCTCTTCTTTGAGCTCCTTTTTTCTCTCCTCCTTCTCCTCTATCTTTTTCTTCAGTTTCTCAATCTGTGTATCGATATCCTCTATCTGCCTCCTGTAACTCTCAACTTCATTACGATAGCTCATCATCTTGGCATAGGCAATCTTCGCCCTGGTTTCTCTTAGCCTCTCCTCAAGCTCCCTGTATTTTAAGGCAATCTCCCTATCCTTCTCAAGAATCTCTATCCTCCTCCTTATCTCATCAAGAAGTACATCGAGCTTCTCCATATTCTCCTCCGTTATCTTTCTCTTCTCCTCCGCTTTTTTGATCTCTGCATCATACTTTGTTATGCCAGCTATATCATCCAGTATTGTCCTTCTTTCAAGGGGAGTCATCTCAACTATCCTTGTAACATCTCCCTGCTGAACAAAATTGTAGCCCTCTGCACTTATTTTTGCATGAACAAGAAGGGAGGTGAAATCCTGAAGTCTTGCCCTCTCATCATTTATGTAGAAATAACTATTGTAACCTTCCTCATTGTTTGCCCTTTTTATGTACCTGGTGAGCTTTACTTCATCCTCATCAATGGGGAGAATTCTGTCTTTATTTTCAAAAATTAAACTCACCTTACAATAATCTGCAGGTCTTCCATTCTTTCCTCCATTGTAAATTAAATCCGTTAATCTCTGCGCCCTTATCATTTTGGATGATTTTGGCCCTAACACAAATAAAATGGCATCCGTAATATTGCTCTTTCCACTTCCATTTGGACCACTTATGGCAGTAAAACCCTTTTTAAATTCTAATCTTGTCTTCCTCCCAAACGATTTGAAATTTTCAAGCTCTATGGCCTTGAGGTACATCCCATCACCTTCGTCAGACAGATTTATTTATACTGTCAGATTCATGACATATATGTTACTTATAGTATTTAAATTTTTCTTCGAATTACACCCATCCAAAATCCATTCCGAACCTCTGATTTTTTGAAAATGGTAATTCTTTGCAAAAAATTTATATAGTATTTTGTCATATGATTGTCTGACAATAGTCTGATGGTGTGGACCATGAAAAAATATCCTTATTCTGTGGCAACTGCGGCCTCCTATGCCACCGTGCTCCTTCTTACCCTATGGTGGCTCCCCATACTGGGACCCATAATAACGGGATATATTACTGGAAGAAAGGCCGGTGGTCCCATAAAGGGCCTGGTGGCCATGAGCATGCCAATCTTCCTATATTTCCTATTCATTTACTCAGTGGCTCAGGGATGGATTCATATTTCCACGATCTTTCATACGGAATTCATTGGAGGTGTTATAGCATCCCTTCGTCCTCTTCCATTTTTCTCATTTCTCAATTATGTCGATGCCACCCTTAAAGTTGCCATAAATGTGGGTAATTACTTCCAGCATTATCTTTACTATGCACCCCCCTCATTTTTTATCATGTTCTCCTTTGCCTTCATTGGAGGGGCTGTAAGTAGAATGGTCATACTTGAGCATGGAATATTCCCCGAGAGAAGAAAGCTCTTTGTGAGAAAAAAGGAGAAGGTTACCCAGGAGGATATGCCCCAATCCCAGATGCCATTCCATGCAAGGGTTATGCTTGCTCATCCAGTGGAGTATCCTGGTAGAGTCAAACCATTTGTGATTCCTGAGGAAGATGAAAACGAAGAGGATAAAAAAGTTGATATGGTAGAAAATGAAGAAGAGGATGAGAAGGAAATTTCTTTAGAATCTCTTAAGAGTCCTAAAACTGCGAAAAAAAGAAAGAAAAAGATACTTGCCAAGTCCAAGGAGAGAAGGGTGAAGAAATTTGAGGATGAGGAAAACTCAAAATTCGTTATTCATCCAGTAGAAAAGCCTAAGCCTGTGATAATAAAAGGAAAAAAGATAAATAGAAAGCACTCCCTCACATTTCTGTGAAATTTGGAGGGCTCGATCTTGCAGCTCGAGAGAAGAATCCTTCTGGGGTTGCAATAATCGATTCTCGTAAAATACTCGTAACTACCCTATATAGCGATATGGAAATAATTGATTTTTTTGAAAGAGAAAATCCATCAATTGTTGGAATTGATGCCCCTCTTACATTAAGGGAAGATAGATATGCTGATAAATATCTGAGAAAATACGGGGCCATGAGTCTCAAACTTCCTGGAATAAAAGAGCTTGCATCTCGCGCACTTAAGTTAAAAGAAAAAATTGAGGAAAAGAGGATAAAAGTTATAGAGGTTTTTCCCACAGCCACTGCAAAGATTCTCGGCTTCTACAGAAAACCAAAGAAGCTTATGCTCTCCTATTTTAAAAATTATCATATCTCTGAGGTGAGAAATGAGCATGAGATGGATGCTATTATTGCAGCTTATACAGCCTATCTTTATCATAAAGGCCTGACATTGAGTATAGATGGAGTCATCATACCCAAAGAATAAATAATGTAAAAATCCATGAGAATTTATGCTCAGATGCCAGAAATGTGGAAGGGAGTATCCCAATAAATTTAGATTGAGATGTGAGTGTGGTGGAGTTCTTGATGTCCTCTTTTCTCCTTTCGAAAATTTCTATGAGGAAATACAGGAAAATTATATGGATATCAGAAGGTACCTGAATTTTCTCCCAATTAGCGAGGAGTTTCTACCAGGAATAGTGCTGCCAGTAACTCCCATTGTGCATCATAGAATTAGGGGAATTGATGTATTCTTCAAATTAGAATATCTCATGCCCTCGGGTTCCTTCAAAGATAGGGGAACATTTGTAACTCTAGCAAAATTGATGGAGGAGGGCATAAAGGATGTTACCCTGGATTCCTCGGGAAATGCTGCATTGAGCCTTTCACTCTTTGGCAGATGCGAGGGGATGAATATCCATATCTTTATTCCAAGCTACACGAGCGAGGGAAAAAAGAAATTGCTTCGAAAATTGGGAGTCATGCTTCATGAAATTGAGGGGGATAGAATGCTCACCCATAGAATAGCAGAGGAGTTCCAGGAGGGAACATATGTTTCTCACTGGTACAATCCCTTTTTCATCGAGGGAACAAAAACAGTGGCATATGAAGTTATGGAGCAGATTGGAGAGGTGGATTATGTAATTGCTCCAGTTGGAAGTGGAAGCTTATTTGTGGGTCTCTTTAAGGGTTTTAGGGAGTTGAGGGATATGCTCCACATAAGAATTCCAAGGATGATTGCAGCTCAGGCTAAAGGATATGAGAGCCTGTGTAAAAGAAGCAAAGAAAAAAGTAGGCTCGCAGAGGGAATATTTATCCCAGAGCCTCCCCGTCTAGAGCAAATGAAGGAAATTCTCAATGTTACCCATGGAGTATGTCATTCTTCTGGAGATTCTGAGATTAAAAATGCCTTAGACTGGCTTTTTTCCCATGGATTTCTTGTTGAACCTACCTCCGCGGTTGCATTTTCAACCTTCATTTCCCTTCTTAATGAGGAAATTTTTCAATCTGGAGAGAGGGTTCTCATTCCCCTCACCGGGTCAGGACTTAAGCTTCTGTAATTTTCTCATTTTAAATTTTTGATAATCCAGACTCCAATGAGAAACTCAGCGAGAGAGATTGAAAACGAGGATACATAGGGATGTATAAACTCATGGAGAACATCTCCTGCGAGGATTGGAAGATATAGCATAAAATTTCCCAGGGCAATTATAAGGATAAATCCAAGAGTGCCCAATCCAACACTTTTCTTTATTCCCAGTTTTTCTCCAAGATAGAGACATACCACACCTGTGGCAAACATGGAGGGGAGAAGAATAATCTGCAGGGCAATCTCTGGTATGAGACCTTTAATTAGGAGATAGATATCTATGATCGTAAGGGAGGCACAGAATGTTAATAGACCAATTATATTCTTGGCAAGATAGAGTGTGCCCTTTTTTATCGGCAATGTCTGTATTATGCCCATTTTTTCATATCCCATAAGGGAGTAGAGAAAGATAATTATGAAGGTGAAAACCATGTAAAGAGACTCTATAGAAGAGTTGCCCAGAGCCATAAGTAGTATGCCCTCAAAGGCAGGGAAGAAAAATAGCATGAGAAGTGCAGGATTTCTTGATATAATCTTCAAATCCTTTCTGATTATTCCGTGAATTGGGCCTGTTAACCTCAACTTTATCTCTACTTTTTCTGATATTTCCATCACGGGGATCTCTCCTATTCTATTGATATTTCTAAGAACCCATCGAATGGATGCATAGGCAAGAAATATGAAAAATGTGGAGGTGATAATGCATATTGTATTGGGTTTTACCATGAGATAAGAGAAGTTGAAGGGAAAGCTTAACTGCAGGATCATCCTGTATTTATCGATGAAAGGTTGAAACTTGGAGAGATGCATATAAAAACTTCTAAGCCATACAGTTGAAGCATAAAAAATGAAGAATGTTGCACCCCATATTACTTGATAGATGATCCTTGCCACACTTTTCCAACCACCGCCTGGTTGAGAGAGCTTTGTATAAAATATCTTGGAGAGGTATGTTACTATTAAAATTGAATAGCTCTCTGCACACAGAATACCCAAGAATGCGGGGATAGCAGAATACCAGGGGTTGAAGAATACAGCTACCACTGGAAATGCGATGAGATTTACAAGAAGAGGAATATCAAATATTCTGATAAATGTGAGAAGCATTATTTTCTGCACATCCTCCTTCGATAGAGGAAGTGTATAAAGAAAATCAAAATTTAGCTTAAAATAGTATGTTACAGTCTGAAGAAAGAAGAATGAAAACATAAAGGTGAGAAGAAGAAAATAGGCTGCATAGCTTATCACAGAGGATTCCAAAGCTCCAAAAACAGCCATCATAAAAAATATGATTGAAAGAAATATTTTGTTGAAGAGAAGAGAATGCTGGCTTTTTCTAGCGAGATCCTCTATCTTCTGAGATTTGAGTCCGGGGCTTCTCATTTCATAATATGTCAGAAACCCCAGATTTCTGTAATATATACCTGCAACTTTCCAGGCTTCACCGAGAGAGAGCATCCACCACCCCCCGTATATACTCATCCTCTCCCGTGAGTTTTAAAAATATATCCTCCAGATTACCTTCAACCTCTGCCTTTTTGCGCAGCTCTTCTATTGTACCCATAGCCACAATCTCACCCTTATTTATCACCGCAATTCTATCACAGAGCTTCTCGGCAATCTCCATTATATGAGTCGAAAATAATACTGCGCCGCCCTTTTCCACATGCCTTTTCATCATCTCTTTGAGTATTCGGGAGGATTTTGCATCGAGACCATTTAAAGGTTCATCGAGAATGAGGAGCTTGGGATCGTGCATTAGCGCCGCTATTATTGCAACTTTCTGTTTTGTACCCATTGAAAGTGAAGCTATTGGCTTATTCACATATTTTTCAAGTTCAAAGGCATAGATGAGTCTGAAAAGTCTTTCTTGGGAGTTTATTTTCCTCAGAGATGCAACAAACTCGAAGAATTCAAGAGGGGTAAGAACATCGATAAGCATAAACTCCTCCGGCACATAGCCTATAAGATTTCTTTCCTCAACTCCAATTTTTTCTCCCAGAAGCTTTATTTCACCTTCAAAGTTCACAAGTCCCATTATGGATTTTAGGGTGGAAGATTTGCCCGCCCCATTGGGGCCTAATAATCCAAAAATTTCGCCTTCTTCCACATCAAAGGAGATGCCTTTAACAGCGGTGAAGTTTCCGTACTTTACAAAAAGCTCTCTCACTTCAAGCATATTGGGTGATAGCTCCCCCTCATAAAAATTCTTTCCTCAAAGCCCCTTTCTTAGAAAGAAAGGTGCTTTACCCCCAAAGAAAATAAGGGCGCCTTCCCCGCCCTTATCAACCCTTCCGAACCCCCAAAGCCCCTTTGAAAAAGGGCCAGCGCCTCGCAGAGCGAGGCTTGCTCGCAACCTTCGGTTGCTCGTTTACCCCAAAAGCCCCCCTTTGGAAAAGTGGCTTTCCCCCAAAACTAATAAGAGACTTCGTGGGGGTTTAGAAAGGGGGCGAAGCCCCCTTCGTAGTGCTCCGGCCGGGATTTGAACCCGGGTCACGGGCTTTCTTCAAAGCCCTAAGCCCCTTTGAAAAAAGGGGGCTTTACGAAAGGCCCGAATGCTTGGCCGGGCTACACCACCGGAGCACGAAGTGCGAATGCGTATTATCAAGCTCCATATAAAATTTTCCCATAAAAACAAATAATGCGGGGGGTGGGATTTGAACCCACGAAGGCCTACGCCACCGGATCTTAAGTCCGGCCCCTTTGGCCAAGCTCGAGAACCCCCGCTTCAGGGTGGTAATGCTCTCATCATTTATTTTTCTTATGTTATGCTCCTTCCTCAGGAATAATTTCAGCCCTGATTTACAAATTGTAACTTTTTATATCTGCAGGAGATATCCATACCTGTGGTGGTTAAGGACAAAGTTGGAAGAAGAAGATACATAATTGCGAGGAATATGCCATATCTTAGAAGATTGATAGAAGAGATAAGAAAGATAGATGATAAGGCTAAAATTGTGTATTTTGATGATAGATTTGCCATCATAAGATGCCGTCACTGGTATAAAGAGGCGATAATTCAATTTTTAAATAAGCAGGGGATAAAGACATACAAAACCACCGGCACTATAAAAAAGGCTAAAAGAATTATAAGGGGGATCACTCCTTAATGGCTCTGATTATCTTGCCAAGGGATTCTCTTATGTTCTTCACCTCTTCAACAATTGTGCCTGTAACTATTATATCTGCCCCATTCTTTGAAAGGTTTCTCGCAGCCTCAGGTGTTCTTATTCCTCCTCCCACGACAAGTGGGATATCTATCTCCTCCTTAACTTTTCTTACCATTTCCACAGGCACGGGCTCAGGAGCACCACTTCCAGCCTCCAGATAGACAAGCTTCATGCCCAAGTACTGGGCAGCCAGTGCATATGCCACAGCTCTCTCAATATCATTCCTCTTTATCACTTCAGCCTTTCCAATTTTTCCCGCAGTCATTCCCGGCTCCACAATTATATAGCCCATGGGAATGGGTTCTAATCCAAGCTTTTTTATTAATGGAGCACCCATGACCTGCTGTCTTATAACAAAATTCAAACTTGTAGAATTCAAAAGACTCATAAAATAGATTGCATCGGCGTGTTTTGATATAACATCGGCACCATTTGGAAATATTATCACTGGCAAGTTCACCTTCGCTTTTATAGCCATAATTGTTTTGTCCATAATTTCCCTTGTTAAATCGGTTGAGCCCCCTATCATCAAAGCATCTGTGCCGGCAAGATAGGCCTCGTATGCAAGCTCTGCAGCTTCTTTTGGAGATTGCTCTGCAGGGTCGATTAGTGTCATGTGCATTTTTCCTCTTTTAACCCTTTCCTGTATATAGTTCATTACATTCATTCTTCTACCTCCTTAAACGAGTCCTCCTATGAGATAGGAGATTAGTCCTATAAGCATGGCAATTTTTGCAGTTTTCTGACCCTTATGCGGATCTTTAAAGTGTATAATGGCTGCATATATAAATACTATATCGGAGATCAGCACCGCAATAAGATATGAAATGCCAAAAAATCCAAGAAGATAGGGAAGTGGGCTAAGTACCACTGCTATGATGAAAAATATTGATGCAGAGAGCCCTGCAAGTTTTTTTCCAATTTTCATTGGAAGGGTAATTCTATCAACATCACCTTCCATATCCTCAATATCTTTTACAATCTCCCTTCCAAGATTTGATGAAAAGGCCATGAATGCGAAAATTAAAGTAAAGTATATATTTCCAAATACCGCTCCACCGAACACAAAAAGCATGCCAACAAGGGTACTTATCACAATATTCCCTATGAATCCCATTTTTTTGAGGGAATACTCATAGGAGAGAATAAGGAATACAGCAACAATGGCGATTATCACTGCAAGAATATTTATGAAAAAGGAAAAAATTATTCCAATAGCAAGAAGGACACTTCCATATATCAGGGCACTCTTTGGTTTTATTTTTCCTGAAGGTATTGGACGCTCAGGATGGTTTATGAGATCAACTTCCCTGTCAAAATAATCGTTGAGAACATTTCCCCCTGCCGTTATAAAAAATACAACGAGAACTGCATAGAGGAGTGGGAAGGAATAGGATAGGAGTCCTGTGCCTCTCAAAATTATACCAACAAGTATAACAGCGAGAGAGGCCATAACACAGTTGCCAATTCGCAGTATCTGAAGATATGGATTCACATAGGGGTAAGATGGATGATTGATTATAACTCTTTCTCTAATTTAATTCAATCCTCTCCACCTGAAGACGATCCCAGGTTGGATACTCCTCCACCTCGTAGCACTTCCATGGTAGCTCAGGGGCTATTTCCTCCAGGATATAAGGGGAGATCTCTATTCTATTCCTTTCCCTATTAAGGAAAAGGAGGTTTTCAGGAATACCATATTCTCTTCTCAGAAATTGATATATCTCTTCAAGATCCCCTCCCTCTATTATTCCCAGGATAAGGGTAGCATCCTCAGTTATTTCCTCATAATCTTTTCTCACATTTTTAGCTCGTCTCAACATCCTGTTTTTCATCTGAACCCCGTCTTTGAAAGCGGCAGAGCAGTAATGCACAACGATATCCCAGTCCATGCTGACAATTTCATATGCCAGTTCTTCACTTCCCTTAACAGCCGATGAAATATCGTTCTTTGGCTCATAGCCTCTGGCATTCAGCTCCTTGTAGTTGGTTTCTGAAAATTCCAATTCATTTAAGTTTACAAATACTCCAAGATCATCGGCGAATTTTACAAGGGAAATAAGATCTTCCCTCATATCGGGAAGAACAGGAACCTCTATGCCAACATCCATCCCTGTGTTCATGGCCCATATGAGTCTCTTCTCATATATGCTCCCATTCATTTTTTTCCACAGGGGTGGGGGAGGATGGAACCTTATCTCATCCAGTCCTGCCTGGGCCAGCTTTTCTATATCCTCTTTGCCACCACTTGCTGTATAAAGATGTATGTGATGCTCCCTCCCAAAATTTTCTTTGAGAAGGTGTATGTAATGGATTGTGCGCTCTAGCCTTTTCATAGGGTCTCCACCTGTTATGCCTGTGCCTAAAGCATCTATGAGTCTTGCTTCAAGAAGAATATCCTCATCGCTGTGCACTGGCATCTCATCTGCAAAGATAACATCACGATTCATCTTCTCCCTGCTGAGGGGACAGTAAAAGCATCCTGCGTCGCATAATCCTGTTACAAAGAGAACCATCTTCGCACCTAGGGCACATAGCTCGCATCCCTTTACCACAGGCTTGTTAGTGGCTGCGCCAAGAGGTAACTTAATCATGATTGCTAAGGATGCAAACCCTCTATAAAAATACTGCGAACATA
>JAGGTO010000061.1 GCA_021163705.1 Thermoplasmata archaeon
AGAATAATATGCAGAGATAATGTGGCAATTGCCAATATCTCCGTATTCATCTTCGGTAAATTCTTTAACTCCTCCTCAAATTTCGTGGATATACCTTCTCTATTCTGGATAAATAATACCCCTCAATTTATGCCACCCGGCGCATACAACGGCTATATCATCGCTACTGATGTCAATAACAATACTAACTCCTCCTACTTCACTATCATCATCAATAATAAAAATGAGAAAATCCCCCCTATTATTATTGGACCTGACTTCTATACCCTCGGATTCAATTCCTCTGTGAAATATATTGCATGCGATAATTCTCTGATGATGGGCATGTGGATAAATGAAAATGGGGAAAAAATAAAGGAATCCTATTCATCTTCCATAATCATTTCATTTAGGGATCTCTCACCAGGCTGGCACAATCTCACAGTATATGCGCAAGATGGGTATGGCAATGTTGGACAGAAAAATGTTGCAATAGAAGTTAAAACTACGGCCAATCCAAAAGTTAAGCTCTCCCTATCTGCTAGCAAGATAACCCCTAACACATATCCTATTTTAAGTATCACCCTCAGAAATGGGAATACAGGAGGATACTACAATCTAACTGTGAGCGTAGATGGTAATCCCTATTATACATCTTGGATACCTCTTCAGCCATATCAGATAAAAACCCTCTATGTAAAGCTTCCTCAGATGAAATGCGGTGAGCATGTGATTTCTGTAGGAGAGGCAAGAGTATATGTAAGCGTGGAGGAGGAGAGAACAAGTCTGCCCATTGACATGATTCTAAAGTATACCAAGAATCTGAAAATCAGTGGGAGCAAAGATGTGATATACAGGGGCTTTGAGATATCTGAGGGAAATATAATACTCACATTCTCTTCCCTTCTTGGCATCACAATAATTCTGGTTTTTCTCGGAATATATTACTCTTCCGTTAAAGGAATGAAAAATAGGAATATCGGAGTGCTGCGAGCCATAGGTGCAAGCAATAGGGATATAGCCAGGCTTTTCTGGATGGATGTCCTTAAATATCTTATTCCATCAGTAATAGGTGGAATTATCCTAGGATATCTCATAACTGTAACCTTGAATTATCTGGGAATATTGAGGGCCTTTGGGCATCAACTTATAATCTCTCCTACACCTATGTTTCTCTTAGAGCTGCTTGGAATCTCACTGCTATTTGTCGCTATTTCTTCATTTCTAATCCTCAGAAATATAATTCACACACAGGTGGTGCATCTTATGGGTCGAGAGAAGAACTTGAAAATAACCAAACTCGAGGAGGTATTGCAATGAGAGGGAAGTATATATTCCTAATTGTGCTCTATTTCCTATCTGTAATTGTGAGAATTTTTCCCCTATTCGTTACACCTATTCCATACAATGTGGATGCTCTTTTAGATGCCCGTGCCTCACAGTTCATTGCATCCCATGGAAATCTCAATTTTCCCATCAATGTGAGTTATAACAATCATCACACACCTGTAACCATACTCTTTAACGCACTCTGCGGAGCTCTATCTCAACTGAGCGGCATAAATGTTCTCGCGTTTTTACCTTATTTATTCCCATTCATCACATCGTTTTCCGTGCTGGGCTGGTATCTCCTCTCTAAAAAAATAACGGGAAAGGAGGAAATAGGAATATTCACAGCTTTACTTTTCTCGCTAAGTGGCACCTATGTTCTTCAGACCTCCCTTGTATGGAAGGAAGCCATTGGTCTAACAATTATGCCGCTTGCCCTTTATTCCTATAAAAAGAGAGACTGGGCTGCTCTTTTCCTATTTTTTATTCTACCACTTACACATCACTATGTGGCCTTAATTTCTTATCTCTTCCTGACATATATTGTGATTTATGATTTTTACATCAAACATCGAAACCACCTGCCCTTAGAAAAGATGGATATACTATGGATTCTGGTTACCCCTCTTCTATGGATATATATGACCACTTACTATATTTTGGAGGATTTCAATCGCCTGAGCGAATTATCACCCACTAGCGGCCTCTGGCTTTTCATCTCTCTTTTCATTCTTCTTTTCATTGGAGGTATAAAACTTCTCAACTCAAGATATAGAAGCGTGAGATTTTACCATTTTCTTCTATTCGTGCCCGTAATTCTTTTCTATTTGGCCTACTTTTTCTTTCCCATATTCCCCCACACTATGAGATTTAACACCACCACATTATACTTTACCCTTGCTTTGCTTTTGCTTCTCCCGTTAATTACATCAGGAATGTATATCCTCCTCACCACGGAATATCAGGGTAGGAACTCCTTTTTATCGGTACTTCTTCCTCCGCTACAGATGATCCTCTTCTTCCTTCTCAGAGGCTTGGATTTGATATCCTATGCCTCCATAAGTAGAACCTTCGATTTTGTGGATCCTGCAATAAATACTTCGGTGGGAGCAAGCATAGCAGCTTCAAAGAGAAAGATTCCAATTGCCATAATAATATTTATTTTAATTGCAACAACCACTCCTCTGGCATTCCATACAACTGAGGCATTCGGTGTGACCTATTTCATATATCCCCAGGAATATCACGCGGGAGAATGGCTACAGCAGCACTATTCAAACTATACAATTTACACAGATGACAAGCTTGGACTTGTAGCTCACAATGGCTTTGATCTTAATGTCTCCCGGGGATTACCCCTGATACTCAAAAATGGTGAGGAAAGAGGTAAAATCTGGCTTGTGGGAACATACTGGAAAGATGGAGCCCAGATGTCACCCATGGCACCTGTGAAGGTAAATACGGAAAAAATAATAGAGAATAAATCTGTGATATTCTCTTCGGGAACTACTTTTGTAGTTCTAAATAACACTTCACAATTGGGATAGGATAGCGAAGAGCTATGCCCAGGAGTATTAGAAG
>JAGGTO010000008.1 GCA_021163705.1 Thermoplasmata archaeon
AGTTGAGAAGAATACACTTAAATATCCCTAAAAATATTCCCCCATATGAACCTGGAAGAGCTTGCCGATACTGTGGAGGAATACCTTATGGATCTACTTGCCAGGGTGGATGACGGTGACGAGGAGGCACTTGAAGAGCTCAAAAAAGCAAAAATCTATTTTGAGGATCTGGTTGATGCATTCTCCCTTTTAAAGGATGATGATACCATTGATTCCATTAAAGAAAAATTCGATGAGCTTAGCAAAAAATTTGATAAATTCTTGATGGATATTGTCAAGGTGGTTGGCTAGACCACATACCTTTCTATTTTCAATCTTCTCATGGCATTGTCTGCAGCCATCTGAACTGCATCGTAAAGATTGCTTACTGCAGGACAGTATGCATACTCCATAAATGCCACATCCCATACCTTGGCACCCTTACGCATCAGCGCGGATATCACATCTATCCTTCTTGATGCCTGATAGCCAACTGCCTGGGCACCCTTTATGTTCCCTTCCCTGTCTATGAATATTTTGAGGTACACATCCTCCTTGGAATAAGGTGTAACTGGGGAATGCCCTCTGCCCATTATTTCTCCCCTTTCTCCAACACATGCCACTTCAAAACTTCCTATGGAGGATACAAATGCACCTGTGTTGGGAAGATAAATAGCGTTTCCTCCAGCTGCGTTTATACCCGCAACTATACCTTCTCTGGCAGCTATTGTGGCAAGCTGTATTGCACCGTAGGGTGTGCGGGCACAATCACCCACAGCGTATATATCCTCATTGGAGGTTTCCATTCTCTCGTTAACCAGGATGAATCCACGCTCATCCATGTTCACCTTTCCTCTCAAAAGATGGGAATTTGGTTTCACTCCTGCACTTATTATGACCATATCTGCATCTATTTTCTCTCCATTCACAATCACGCCCTTAACCTTTTCCTCACCTATGATTTCCTCAACCTTGCTATTGTAATATGCCTCTATACCATCACTTCTGAGCTTCTCATCTACAATTTTTGCCATGTCCTCATCAAGATTTCTAGGAAACGGATAGGATAGCATCTCCACAATGGTCACATCCAGCCCTTTTTTACGAAGAGCATATGCCATCTCCACACCAATAGCTCCAGCACCAACTACAAGTGCTTTCTTGCTCTCGCTGGCCCATTTCTCTATGTTTACTGCATCCTCCACGGTTCTAACGGTGAATACACCTTTTTTCTCCACTCCCTTTATAGGTGGAATAGCCGGTACAGCTCCAGCACCGAAAATTAACTTATCATATTTTATCTCCTTGAGCTCATTCTCGCCGAGTTTTCTATATCTCACAATCTTCTCTTCTGGAAGAATTTCGACGGCTTCATGCTCAAGGAGAAGCTCTATTCTTGGAGTTCTTGGAAAGGGATGTATTATTTCCTTAGCGTCCACAAGACCTTCAATAACCAGGGGGATTGAACAAGGGGAATAAGTCTCATAACTCCTTCTTTCAATTATCGTTATTTTCTCCTTTCTGTTGATTTTGCTGGCCCATCTTGCAGCATACAGACCTCCTGTACCCAAACCGATTATCACAATCATAGGGGGGAGATAACTTCCCATTAGATTAATTTTCTCCATTATCTTCCATAAAATTTCCAATGCACAAAAATTTTAAAATATAGGGCAATAGGGGCCTGTGGACATAGAACAGAGGATAAAAGAGCTCGAAGAAGAAATAAAAAGGACGCAGTATAATAAGGCAACGGAGAAGCACATATTGCGGTTAAAAGCTAGGATAGCTTATCTTAAAAGAGAGCTGGAAGAAAGAAGAAAGAGACAGAAGGCGCAGCGAGGAGGCAAGGGAATAAAGAAAAGTGGTGATGCTACAGTTAGCATTATAGGTCCTCCAAGCGTTGGAAAAAGTCTCCTTTTCAATACCCTCACCAATGCAAAAAGTGATGTGGCAGATTATGCCTTCACCACTCTGGAAGTATATCCGGGAATACTCAAGCACAAGGGTGCGGAAATACAGCTCCTAGACATGCCAGGTTTAATAAAAGGAGCCTCTTTAGGCAAAGGAAGAGGGCGAGAAATACTGAGCGTGGCCAGAAACTCTGATTTACTTTTAATTATGGTGGATGTATTCACCGTGGATTATCTCGATACGATTTTAAAGGAGCTTTACAATTTTGGGATAAGAATAAATCAGGAGCCACCAAATATCAGCATAAAGAAGAAGGATAGGGGTGGTATAGTCATAGCTTCAACTGTTCCTCTTTCCATGGATAGGGAGAGCATAGCAACCATAGTAAGGGAATTTGGATATGTGAATGCGGAGCTTCTAATAAAGGAAGATATAACGGCGGATAGGCTCATGGATTTTCTTGCAGGAAACAGGGCGTATATTCCAGCTATATTCGTGGTAAACAAGGTTGATCTCGCAGAGGATTCTCTCCTAAAAGATATTGAAAAATTTTTAAAAGGAAAAGATCCCGTGTTCATCTCTGCCAAGGAAAAGACTGGAATTGAGAAGCTCAAAGATGAGATTTTCAAAAGGGCAGGTTTGATAAGGATTTATTTAAAGCCTCAGAGTGGAAAAATCGATTTTGATGCTCCACTTATTTTGAAAAGAGGTGCGACGATAGAGGAGGTTTGCAAGGCACTGCATAGGGATTTCGTTAAGAAATTCAGATACGCCATGGTGTGGGGAAAGAGTGTGAAATTTGGAGGGCAGCATGTTGGACTCGATCATGTTGTGGAAGATGAGGATATTGTAAGATTGGTTGTAAGAAGAGCATGAGACATAGGTTTAAATAATAAGAGGAGTATGGGAGGAAAAAGGGGCAGGTGAAAAATGTTGCAGCGAATTCAATGATTTTTCAGCTGTCCAGTGAATTTAGGAGGAATATAATATGAAATTTGAAAATATGAAAATAGATAGCAGAGCAAAGACAGCCCTGAGAAAAAAAGGTTTCGTGAACGCCACGGAAGTGCAAGAGAAAGTTATACCTGTGGCCATGAAAAAGGATGTTGTTGTACAATCGAGAACAGGCTCTGGAAAAACACTGGCATTTCTAATACCCATATTTGAAGGAGTTGAAGGCCGTAGAGATGTTGAGGCAATAATTCTTGTTCCAACAAGAGAGTTAGCGCAACAGGTTGAGCATGAAGCAAGGGCATTTGCAAAAGAATTTGGATATTCGTCAGTTTGCATTTATGGAGGAGCAAGTATTGAAAAGCAGATAGAGAATTTACCATCAACGATAGTTGTTGGCACCCCTGGAAGAGTTATGGATTTAATGCGTCGTGGTTATCTCTCGCTAAATAATATTAAGTTTTTCGTTCTTGATGAAGCTGATAGAATGATGGACATGGGATTTCTTGATGACATTATATGGATTATGAAGAGAAGCAATGAGAGAAAAAGAATCTTCCTCTTTTCTGCAACAATGCCCCCGCAAATAATTGGCATTGCCCATAGATTTATGAAGGATGAGGAGAAATTCATTCTATCAGAGGACGAGATAACTGCAAAGGGAGTTGAGCAGTACTGGATTTCCGTGGGGGAAATTAATAAAATGGCAAAGCTCTCCGCACTTATAGATTCAGAGCCTGGAAAATATCTCATCTTCTGCAATACAAAGAGAAAAACGCAGGAAGTTGCGGAGAAGCTCCAGAGATTTGGATATAAAAGCTACCCTCTGCATGGAGATATGAGACAGGCATCAAGAACAAGAACCATGAATGACTTCAAAAATGGAAAAATAAACATACTTGTCTCCACTGATGTGGCTGCTCGCGGCATAGATGTGCACGGCATAACACATGTTGTGAATTACGATGTCCCCCTTTATCCAAAAGATTATGTTCATAGAATAGGGCGAACAGGAAGGATGGAGAAGAATGGAAAGAGCATAACATTTGTAAGAAAAGATGACATTGAATACTGGGAGAGAATCGAAAGATTTGTGGGAAAAAAGATAAAGCGCATGAAAATTGAGGGTAAGGGTAGAATAAAAGAGAGGATAGATTATAGGGAATATGCCAATGCATACGGTATGGTTAGATTCAAGTTTTCAGCACCGCGAGACTTCTCCGAATGGGAACTCACAAAAATACTGGAAAATGGAGGAATAAAAGATTATCATATAGGCTCAATAAATATGCAGGGGAAGGAAGGATATGTGGAGATACACTATGCCTCTGCACATCGGGTAAAAGGGGTCAGGGCATTAAAAAGCGTACAAATGATGAGATAAAAATACTCAAAAATGTTGAGCAAATCTTCTTTAAATACCCCAAAATCTTTATTTCTGAAAATCATATCTTCCTTTCAGATGGAGAACAGATGTATTATTTGTGGGAAAAAACTGCATAATCCTTATGCAATTTATTGTGCTGAGTGCGAGTATGAGATAAGAAGAGCCAGGCTTGAGGATGAGGAGACCCTCGAGGAATATATAGAGAGAATGAGGGAAGAGAATAAAGTTTACAACACGCAAAACTTAGAAGGAATTAAGCCTCTTGATTTTTGGTTGAGTCATTAGTATTCTGAATTTTTAGCTCCACGCCGTACATGCTACGCATGTAATCTGCCACCTCTTTTATGCTCTTACTATGATACTCTACCTCGTTTTTCCTAGTGCGATAATAATGGCGGAAGACCTCAAACCTCTGATAGAGCTCATTGTACCTTATAGAAATTTTGAAGGCCCGAGAAGTGCTCTTTGGGGTTATATCTATTTCTTCCCCCTTCTTTAACGCATTCACAGAGACCTCTATTTCCATGCTTCACACCATACCTTTCTTATGCTATGGTTATCAAAAAAAAGTATAAAAAGATTTCAAGCCTCTTTCTCTTCAAAGAGTTGCTTCTCTTCTTCGGGAGTGAGATCCACCTTTCTCTCTTCCTCTTCCTTTTTCTTCTGCTCCTCTATCTCCTTCTCTATTTCCTCGTAGCTCGGTATTGGACCAAGAACCTCTTTTGCACTGCCAACCATTTTCTCTATCTCCTCATATTTGAGCTGGGTTATCTTCTCCTCCTTCTCCTGACCAGCAAGATATCTTGCAGTTGATTCAATTAGCTTCGTGATCTCAAACGGGAAAATTATCTTAGTTGCTTTTCCA
>JAGGTO010000115.1 GCA_021163705.1 Thermoplasmata archaeon
AGGCACCACAATTTTTAAATAATGATGCCATTACATTAACCGAGCAGTATGGGAATCGCACACAAGATGGCAAAAAAGCAGAGAGAGATAAGCATTGCGGAATTTTTCGAGAAGAACAAGCAGATACTGGGATTTGACTCCCTCACCAAGGCCATGGTGGTGAGTGTTAAGGAGGCTGTGGATAATTCCCTGGACGCCTGTGAGGAGGCAAGAATACTCCCGGATATATTTGTGAAGATTGAATCTGTGGGTAAGGATGAATATCGCATCACCGTGGAGGACAACGGTCCTGGAATTGTGAGAAAAAATATACCCCTGGTGTTCGGCAAGCTCCTTTACGGCTCGAGATTTCATGCGATAAGGCAGAGCAGGGGTCAGCAAGGTATAGGGATAAGCGCTGTGGTGCTTTACGGGCAATTAACCACAGGCAAGCCTGCAAGGATAATTTCGAAAATCAGGGAGGAGGAGGTTGCCTACGAGATTATCCTGAGTATAGATACAAAGAAAAACGCACCCCGTGTCATAAAGGAATCGCCTATAATATGGAACAGAGATGAGGGAACGCATGTGGAAGTCACAATAAGGGGAAGATACACGAGGGGTAAGCAGAGCGTACTCGAATATCTTCAGCAGACAGCCATAGTGAACCCTCACGCGCAAATAACCTTTATAGAGCCAGATGGGAGAAAGATAATTTTCAAGAGAGCAACGGACACTCTTCCGCAACCAACAAGGGAGATAAAACCACATCCCTACGGTATAGAGCTGGGCCAGCTTGTGAATATGGTGAGAAGCACCAGAACATATCGTCTCACATCTTTTCTCACCACAGAATTCAGCAGGGTGAGCCCTAAGATTGCGGAGGAGATATGCAAAAAAGCATATCTTTATGGAGATATGCGTCCTCAAGAACTCACCATTCATGAGGCCAAGAGGTTGATGGAGGCATTTTCAAAGGTCAAGCTTATGGCTCCACCAACAGATTGTTTATCACCAATTGGAGAGAATCTCATAAAGAAGGGTTTAAAAAATGTTCTGGGCTCTCTCAGACCCGGGTTCTATGCAAAACCCATAACCAGAGAGCCAAAGGTGTATGGAGGAAATCCCTTCATTGTGGAAGTGGGTTTAGTTTATGGAGGAGAGCTTCCAAAGGATCAGCCTGTGAGAATCCTGAGATTTGCAAATCGTGTTCCTCTGCTCTATCAGCAGGGAGCGTGCGTGATAACGAAGGCCATAAGCAGCGTAGACTGGCGAAGATACGGGCTGGAGCAGAGAGGTGGCGAGGGAATTCCTGTGGGTCCTGCGATAATTCTCGTTCATGTGGCATCCACGCGGGTTCCATTCACCTCGGAGGCCAAGGAGGCCATAGCAGATGTACCTGAGATAAGAGAGGAGATTGAGCTTGCCCTTAAGTCTCTTGGAAGGCAGCTCAAGATGTTCATGATCAAAAAGGAACGAAAAAACAAGCTCAGTGAGAAATTTTTCCTTGTGACAAAGCTTCTTCCCGAGATTGCGAGGAAAAGTGCGGAGATAGTTGAGAAACCTATACCGCCGTTGGAGCCTGTGATTTCGAAGATAATGAATGTGGTATGGATTGATGAGGATATGGAAAAAATAGGAAAAGATGAGGTTAAGATCAAGGTTAATGTGACAAATTTCATTCCTAAGGAGCTGAAATTCACTCTTTATGGAGATTATCCTGTAGGTTCTCTTTTGGAGACCGATGGTTCACCTGGAGAGGATTATGTGAAATGGGATGTTAAAATTAAGCCTTTGGAGAGAAAGGTGTTTTATTTTAGGCTTGGCGATGCAGGGGGATACACTGAGACAAATTACTATGTGGATGGCATAAATCCCTCTGTGGTTGTTGGAGCTGAACCTTTACCGGGAGACTGGAATATAAGGCTGGAGACCATGGAGGAGATTTTGGAAGAGGAGGAGAATGAGGAAGAAGAAGTAGTGGAGGATATTGAAGAGATGGAGGATGTGGGAGATGAATAGTGAAGAGGCCCTGAAAAAATTGTATGAGATTGCAGAGGAGATATATAATGATCTTCAGAAGGGTGATGTGCCAAAGATGAGACTGGCTGCCAGAACTAGGAATAATATAATTTTCAACAATGAATATGGGGTATGGAAATATGGAGACGCCAAGATCACAAGAAGTGCCAAAAAACTTGATGGGGCATACATGCTTCTTCGCACTCTATATGTTATGGAGTTTATAAAGGAAATGATTAAGAGCAACAAATCCTCAACGCTTAGAGAAATGTATTATATATCAGAGGGCTGGAGTCTTGCAAAATTCCACTCACAGGATGAGAGTAACAAGCTTGCAGAGGATCTGGAGGTAATTACAGGACATCTGAGGGAGGATTTCAAACTGAGGCCTGAGGAAGATGGTGCAAGTGTGATAGGCAATATAACGGTGGAGGAGATAAACAGAAAAGGGGAGCCTCGTCGTATAAACTGTCGTGATGATGTTGGCGATAGCGGATATCTCATCCCCTATAATGTGGAAAAGGAGAAACTTCGCTTTGTGGATGTGGATGCAGATTTTGTTATGGGAATAGAAACTGGAGGTATGTTTGATCGTCTAGTGGAGAATGGATTTGATGAAAAGGCAAGGGCGATTCTTGTTCATATTAAAGGGCAGCCTGCAAGAAGTACGAGAAGATTGCTAAAAAGAATGAACGAAGAGCTTGGATTGCCAGTTGTCATATTCACAGATGGAGACCCCTGGTCCTTCAGGATATTTGCCTCCATAGCTTATGGAGCCATAAAAACTGCACATATAAGCGAATATCTGGCTACGCCCACAGCGGAGTTCATAGGTATAACTGCCAGTGATATTCTCAATTATGATTTACCTACGGATAAGCTTAACGATAGGGATATAGCGGCACTTCAAGCAGAACTCAAGGATCCTAGATTCAACACTCCATTCTGGCATGAGGAGATAAATCTGATGCTCAAGATAGGCAAGAAGGCAGAGCAGCAGAGCCTTGCAAAATATGGCCTGGACTATGTGACAGATGTATATCTGCCGGAGAAGCTCACTGAACTGGGAATTCTTCACTAAACAGGTTTTACCACTTCAGAAATTTTTCTAAATCTTCCTTCTGATATTTAATCACCTTATCTCTGTTTCTCCACAGGATCTCTTTAAATAACAGTATTACTTCCTTCTGCTCTCCCTCGAAGTTAATTGCATTTTCTATTTTGCCTTCTCTTGTAAGGGAGAGTATGGCCATTCCTTTTGGAGCTTCAAGCTCATAGGCATCCAGAACAATCTGGCCATCCCACTCATCTATTATCTTTTCTAAGGAATGAACATTATCAAGCTTCATCGTGAGAGGATATGGAAATAAGGAGATATAAAATTTTCTTTAGAGCTGAGGAGCTTGGCAAAAAATATAAATCTCAGGGTGCAATTGGGAAAATAAGATGGATGAAGGAACTTACGGGATAAGGAGATTGGTGCTCGATGTGATGAAACCCCACAAGCCCAGCATTGTGGATGTGGCCCTCAAGCTGAGCAAGGTTAAGGGTGTTAGCGGAGTAAACTGCATGCTGGACGAGGTTGATCAGGATACCGAGAGCCTGAAAGTTGTGATGGAAGGTCCTAACATAGATTTTGAGGAGGTCTCGGATACCTTGGAGTCCTTAGGCGCGGTGATACACTCCATCGATGTTGTGGTTGCAGGTAAAAAAATCGTGGAGGATGTGGAGACTCCCCAGGATAGGTGATTAGAGACCTTTAACTTTTTTTGCTATTTTTCTTATCACTTCATTTTTTCTTTCATCAGTTTCGATTATTATTCTTCCCCTCTCACTCCACCAGAATTTCGGATATCTTTTATTCTCCTCCACCACAAAATCATATCCGAGGGATTTAACAGCTTTTATTATTGTTTCCAGTTTTGCTTCAAAAGCAAGATTTTTGGGCACTCTCCGTCCCTGTTTTCGAGAATAATGGATGTTAAAATAGGCAGGATAAATTATTATCTTCATTCTACAAGCACTCCGTTGAGCACTCCATGCTGTCCAGGACGGGATGTAATTTTAACCTTACCAATTGATGTATTTACAATAGCCCCTTTCGTGATTATATTTCTCTGAGCAAAGTGTGGATTTGCTGGATTCTCAAGCACACTTATTATCTTGGCTTTTTCAGTTTTACCTGTTTTTGGGTTATAGACATTTACTACATCGCCTCTGAGCAGCTTAACTTTGTAATTTCCGCCCCTTACTCTAACAATCTTTCTCCTTACAGGAGCTATATGGGTGTAAACAGGTTCTCTTCCAAGCTCGTATCTTCTCTTCTTTCTCGCCATCCTTATTCTTCCGCCACTAATTTTTCTGAGGGATCTCCCTTGCCATATAGCCATGGTATCACCTTGGCCACGCATATATATGGGTAATATTTAAAGATTCTCTTGAGAATAATTTGCTACCTGTAAGTGCTTGAGAATTTTAGAGGAACATCAATAGCAAAAGATTATATAGCTCCATGTTTAATGTAGACCCATGTTTGAAATGAATATTAACATTGTGAACCCCATGAAGCATGAAAAAAATCTGGATGTTGTGCTTCTTACATTTCTCAGCTCAATAGGGTATATGCCCAGAATAGATCCCCAAAGGGATTTTGAAATGGCCATAAAATCCGTGCCTTATCTTCTTTTCAAAGAATGCTTTCTGGAGAGGGGAGAGAGGTGGTGGAGCATAGAAGAGCTTCTTGCATATCTTCACACAACAAGACCCACGCTCTATCGTCATCTTAACAAGCTGAAGTCTCTGGACCTTCTGGAGGAAAAGCAAGAAGGGATGAACAAAAAGTATAGATTGAGATATGGTGATATAGCCAAAGCCTGGACATTTGTGGAGGCTAATGTTAATTTAGCGATGCAGAATTATCGCATTATGGTGGAGCATATTTCTTCACTTGTAAGGAGGTGAGAAGTATGGAGAAACTTACCCCCGGGTCGAAATGCATAGTGTACTCCATGAGTTCCAATGAGATGGTTGTAAAGACGAGCGGTATTTTTCGAGGTTTTGTACCGCTTGGCGAGGATACATCTATCTGTATAGAACTGGATGAGAGCCATGGTGAGATGAAGGGTAAGCTTCGCCTTATTCCCTTAGGGGCTATAGCATCGATTGATATAATAGAGCTGGTGGAAGATGAAGAGGAGGAAAGCGAGGAAGAAAAGATTTATTACAGCTGAATGACCACCATATCCTCGTAAATTGGACCTTTAGGGGTGAGTGTACTTTTCTTAATTTTTATTTCCTTAACTTCCACACTACCAAATTCCATGGCCCTGAATTTTTCCAAATTCTTTATTTTAACCGGTCCCTTTGCCCTCGCTATGGTTAAATGAGGAACATAGCTCTTCTCCTTCTCAAATCCAAGGGAAGATAGCTTCTCGTCTATGCATCTTGAAATATTAATTATGGGTTCCTGGGGGAATACTCCTATCCATATCACCCGAATATATCTTTCATTGGGAAAGAAGCCCACATTTTTTAGGGTTATATTGAATGGCTTCTTCTTACAATTCTCAATGATTTCCTTTATTTTCTCCACATCATTTTCGCTTATTTCTCCTAGGAATTTGAGAGTTATATGAACATTCTCCCTTTCCACAAGTTTAACGCGACCTTCTATGCTCTTTTGGAATTCCTCCATGCTATGAGTGAAGGGGACCTCTATGGCTATGAAGCATCGCATAGTTATGGGAATGCCCTGGGTATATTTAAAAGGCACTGTGAAATAAATAGAGGGAGAGTTTAAATATAATCTGTGATTATAGAAAAAACAATGAAAGAGATAGGCGCTTATAAGATGCCCCTAATTGGCTTTGTGATCTCCCTATTAGTGGTTTTTGGATGCATGAACATTTGGATACTCACAATTCTCTCCCCAATATTTGTCTTTATTGTGCTCAAGTTTCTCAAAATATGGAAATCAAAGGAAAGGTTGCTCATAGGCATACCTGCCATATTTGTGGGCATAATACTCTTTTTTGCTGTCTTCTCCTATGAGATATCCGATGTTCCAATACAGAATTTTGAAAGCAGTAGCCATTCCATAAAAGCTACAGTGATTCCCTACTCCTCTCAGAATACATTTCAAAAGACATACATAAATGTCACATATAATGGGATTACCAATAGCACATTGAAGTATCGGGTGGAGGAAGCTAAAAAGAAAATTGTGGTAGTTTCAGGGGAGGTTAAAGGCAATATCTCAGGAAATGTAACGGAATACACAGTTGCTCTGAACCTTAAAAAGGGAGTGTACGCCGTGAATCTCACTGTCGGAAATGATACCCTTATAGTCAGTGCCCTACGCTTGAATACCTGGGATATTTTTATCCTCTACCTCTATTTTCCGGGGATGTACCTGATGTTTCTTCTTTCATCCCTCTATGCACTCTTCATCTTTGGAGTGCACATAATTAGGAGAGGTCAGAAGAAAGTGAGCAAAAATGAAAAGAAAGCTTGAAACCATAGCGTTTATTCTCTACACACTTCTCATATTTCTTCTTTCCTCAGTACCAGGAAAGAATATACCATCCTCTGTTTCTCCCTACTCTCTTCTCCTCCATTTCACACTCTATTTTTTCTACGGTCTCGTAATTTTCCTCTTTTTCAGAAATTTATTCTTCTCGAGCATATTTGGTATTCTCTACGGGTTGAGTGATGAGATACACCAGTATTTTGTACCTGGCAGATTCTGTGATCCCGTGGATTTCTTGGTGGATTCCATAGCTGTATTGGTATCTATGGCCATTGTGTATGGATGGAAACGATTATCTATGGCAAAGCATTAGGTTTAATGTGGAAAGGAGCAAGGCGGAGCACTATAACGATCTGGGAGTACATCTATCGGAAGGGGGAAGATACAAGGAAGCAATTGAATATTATAAGAGGGCAATTGAGCAAGATGATAAATTTGCAGCAGCATATCACAATCTTGGAGTTGCTCTTAGCAAAATTGGAAGATACAAAGAAGCCATAAAAAATTTAAAAAGAGCCATAGAGCTGGGGGAGGGTATTGAGAGTTATATGGAACTTGCCTCTCTCTATATTTCAATGGGCAAAAATAAGAGTGCCTGGAGAGTTTTGAAGAGAGCAGTGGCAAGATTTAAAGATGAGCGTGCCCTATATCTCGCAACCCTCCTTTATTCCCGTTCGAATAATCTTAAAAAAGCTGAAAAGTTAATAAAAGAAGCTTTGAAAAAAAATGAGGAGCCAAAATTTTACAATACCCTTGCCCGCATCCATATTTTAAAAGGGGAATACGAGGAAGCACGAAAAATTCTGGAGGATATAATAGATAATGAACCTAAAAATGTGGAGGCCTGGAACAATATGGGTTTTCTTCACTTTTCAGAGGGAAAGGTGCAGGAGGCTTTGAAATGCTACACCCATGCTATTGAGATAGATGAAGAGTACAAGGATGCATGGTTTAATAGGGCATATCTTTATCATACAATAGGGGATTTTAGCAGGGCCATATATGATTACTGGCGTTATCTGAAAATAGATCCCAGGGATGAGGTTGCCTGGAACAATATGGGAAATGCCCTATATAATCTTGGAAGGTATATGGAATCCATTCCCTATTTTATGAAGGCTGTTACCATAAATCCTACCTATGAAGTGGCCTGGAACAACATAGGCAATGCTCTCATAAAATTGGGATTGTACAGGGAATCTCTGAAATATCATGATAAGGCATTGGAGCTAAATAAGAAGTTTGACTTTGGATATCTTGCCAGGGGTCATGCTCTGTGTGAGCTTGGAAAATATGAAGAGGCTATTGAGAATATTGAAATGGCCATAGAGCTCAACCCGGAATATGGAGAGGCATGGTACTGGAGGGGAAGATGCCTTTATTATCTGGAAAGGTATGAAGAGGCAATAGAATCACTGAAGAAAGCTGTGGAAAAGGATACGTCAATAATAGAAGCGTGGGAGTTATTGGGAGATATTTACGATGCTCTTGGATATCCTGCACATTCTTTAAAATATTATTCTGAGGCTCTTAAAAGGACAGCGGGGGATGCAAGAGAGAGAATTCTTCAAAAGATGAAATATGGAGAAGGTGGAAAGGAGGTAATAGAAGATTTGAAAAGTGCCCGTGAGCTACTTCAAGGGGGCAAATTTGAGGAAGCACGAAAAATTCTAAAAAATATAAGAACGAAGGAAGCCTATTATCTAATGGGAGAAAGCTATTATCTTCAAGGAGATGCGAAGAATGCATTGAAATACTTTGAAATAGCTGCTGGAATGGGCTCGCTAAAAGCTCTGGATATGATTAAAGAGGTGAGAAGAGGTGAGAAGGTATCATCTGAGCAAGAAAAAGATAAAGGAAATAAAAAATAAGCTTGCCATGGAGATATGGGAAGATGGAAGCTACGAGATTGTGGAAGGGGAATTTGTGATAATACTGAAGGATGGGGGGCCCGTGTATTTTTATCATGAGGAGAAATATTATCCTACCCTACCTCTTTTGTGGAAAACCACGCCAGAAAGATCCTTTGTAACTGTTGACATGGGTGCGGTGAAACATATTTTGAACGGAGCCAATATTTTCGCTGCAGGTATAGTTGATGCGGATCCTCTTATTAAAAAGGGAGATTGCGTTTATGTTAGGGACGAGAAATATAAAAAGGCGATTGCCATAGGATTGGCTATGATGAATGGTAAAGAAATGAAACTATCAAAGGAGGGCTTGGCTGTTAAAAATCTACATTATTATGGAGATAAAATTTTTAAAATGTTTTAGCCTCTTCGTATCTTTCTTTGGTGCTCTCGAATATCAATATTGAGGAAATAAGCCAGGCTAATCCAATGATCAGCGCTAATATGTTCTGCCAAACACCATAGATTATCAGAGCTGCAGGAATAAAGTAGAGAAGGGTGTAGCTGATCAGCTTCTGCATTCACTCACCGAATTTATCCGAAGAGTGCTCCTAGACCTGCAATGGCTTCCTCTTCCTTCTTCTCCTCTTCCTCTTCTTTCTTTTCTTCCTTCTTTTCTTCCTCTCTCTTCTCTTCTACTGCTGGCTGAGCTGCAGGTGCTGCTGCTACAGGTGCAAATGCTGCATTCTTTATAGCTTCTTCAATATCTATTTCGCTGAGTGCCGAGACCAGGGCTTTTATTCTGGCCATATCGGGCTCTGCTCCCGCTGCCTTTATTATGTTCGCTATAGCTTCCTCGTTTATTTCCTTACCCAGCGAATGCAGGATCAGGGCACTATACACATACTCCATTTTTACTACCTCCTTTTATTTATCCAAACAGGGCACCAAGCCCTTCTATAGCTTCTTCTTCTTTATTTTCTTCTTCCTCTTCTTTCTTCTCTTCCTTCTCCTCCTTTTCTTCCTTCTTCTCTTCTGGAGGAGGTGAAGCTCTCTTCGATATTAAACTTTTCAATTCTTCATCAAGACCATCACTCAACTTCGATGCAAGGGAGAGCATCTCCATATAGGCTTTTCTCAATATATGTTCCACAGTGTATTTGTTTACTACTCCCGCATTTATGGCAAGAGACATGGCATCTCTGGCCGCCTTTCCTATTAAGAGTGGCATGGTTAGCTTGGTAGGCCAGGCCATATTTACAGAGAGATTCACTGCGTACTGTATTGCATTTAGGAGATCTCCATAGACTTTTTCTGTATCAACATGCAGCACTTCCTTGGGGAAGACTATCTCGTCCTCATATGCGGCTCTCAAATCTAAGCCCACGGTGATTGGATATATTTCAAGCTTTGTGAGAACCTGTGCCACATCTCTGCTTATCACCTCACCCTTCTTGACAAGCAGGGTATCTTTGCGTATTACTATCTTTCCCTTCTGCACAGCTGCTGGTAATCCAACCTTTTGAAGCTCACTTATAATAGGACCTGGCTTAAAGGGAGTCTCACCTCCATGCACCACGATATCCTCCGGAGCTACCTCGCCTCCCTTTGCAGGTGCCTTTGTTTTTGTTTTATCCATAAACTTTGCAAGCTTAAATGCGTTCATCTTTGTGAATATAATGCCTGTTTGCCCCTCTATATACTTTGCAAGCTCCTTCAAATTTTTTCTTGGGGATTTTTCCAGAGCTAATTTTATCAGTCTATTCCTTCCTACAATTAGAACTGCTTCATTTCTGAGCTCTCTTCTCATCTTTTGCATCTGTGCTGCCGGTATATTGTTGATATTCACTATCCCAATCACGGGATACTCTTGAGAGAGCTTAACAATCTTGTCCACGAACTCGTATTTCCAAGAAGCTACATGCGCCATTGTTCTCACCTCAACTTAATCTTCACAGCCGGACCCATTGTGGTCTTAACATACACCGACTCAATGTTCTGATATCCTCTTTCAAGTTTGTGCTCTAGCCTTTTGAGAACCTCCTCTATGTTATCTGCAATCTTCTCCACATCCATGTTCTTTGTTCCCACAGGCACATGGAATGTTCTTTTATCCCTTGATCTCATTCTCACAGTTTTTTTGAGATTTTTCACCATTGGACAGGGATCTCCTCCTGGAGGTATTGGTTTTGGCATCTTGCCTCGAGGACCCAGAATAATACCAAGACTTTTACCGATCCTGGCCATTAGTGGAGCCTCAGCTAGGAAAAAATCATACTCGTTTGCAATTTTTCTCGCTCTTCTCTTATCTTCTGCTAGTTTATCAATTTCTTCCGGGGGAATAACCATATCAGCACAATCCTTTGCCTTTAAAGCTGTCTCTCCTGTGGCAAACACACATACCTTTATCTCCTTCCCCCTCCCGTGGGGAAGTATGACCTCTTCATTTATCCTGTTTTTAGGAATGCTCAAATCCACATCCTTTAAGTTGATCGCCAAATCTACACTTTCTAAAAACTTTCTTTCTTTCGATTTCTCTATCGCTTCTTTCACCGCAGAGATTATATTATCACGCAATTAAACACCTCCTTGTAGTGTGCGAGCCCTTACGGCTCTCCTACAAGTTAGGTAGGGTGATTTCGTTATTCTTTATAAGCTTTTGCACCTCTCTTGGGTCTTTTCCTTCCACAGTGACTCCCATGGATACGCATGTGCCCAGGACTTCAAGAACCACTCCCTTGAGATCATAGGAAAGTGAATTCTCCCTTTTCATCTTTGCAATCTTCACCACCTGCTCCAGGCTCAAATCTCCCACCTTATTTTTCCTTGCATCACCTGAACCCTTCTCTATACCAAGTTCCTTCTTGATAAGAGCTGATGTGGGAGGAGTTCCCACAGTAACAGTGAATTCCTTGGTTTTTGGATCTACATCCACTATCACCGGTACCTGCATCCCTGCATAGTCCTTTGTTTTTTCGTTTATAACCTTTACCACCTGCGCAACATTCACTCCCATTGGCCCGAGAGCAGGGCCAAGCGGTGGACCTGGAGTTGCTTTACCGCCTTCAACCAGCACCTCTATTTTCTGTCCCATTTTTACTCACCTTCCTTTTCAAGGAGCCTAACAGCTTCCGCTTTAACGGTAATTGGTATGGGAACCATCGCCGCAAAAAGCTCCACAGTTATCTCATTCTTCGTTTCATCAATCTGTATAACCTTAGCTTGCTCACCCTTGAATGGACCTTCTACAAGCTCCACAATATCTCCCACCGATATGCGATGAATTGTGGGAGTCGGGGTGAGGTAATGTTTTATCTCCTCTATCTGCATCTCACCACGAACCACACCTTTTGCATCTCTGATACCCCTGATGAGAGAAAGAACCTTATCCGGTCTGGATGTCTCCACAAATACATAACCCTTCAAATTGTAGGGGGCAAGTACAGCATATATTTCTTTCCAGCCATGAAGCTTTGATTTTAATCCTATATCCCTTGCCACCTTTATCTCCTGACCAATTGTGGTTTTTACTGCCACTATGGCTGACTCCACTTTTATGGTAACATCCTTTGCCCACAGACCTTCGGAATGGATAACCTCGAATTTGAACTTCCCGGTATCTCCAATTTCTGCAGCTCTTGGAGATACAATTGTAATGTATATCTCTTTTCTTCTATTTGCAGGGATATCTATCTTGTATTCTAAAATATTGTTCTCTTCCTTTGTCACCAAAAGCTTCTGCTCCTCCTTTTTTACCCCTATAATGCTCACACTCCACTCTAGCGACGGATCCTTCATCTCCAGCGTGGCAAGTACCTTAAATGTAACCTCCTCCTTTCTATCTCCCCTGTTGGAAATAACAACCACAATTTCGGCGATGCGTCCTGCAGGAATTTTGAAATCCTCCTTGTTAATGGTCACTTCAATCATTTCAACCCCTCATGGAACCACATGATTTATGTTGAGCCATACAGAGAGAATATAGTAAATGAGAAATCCAAGTCCTCCAATTATTATGATTCCTGCACTTGTTATTGCTAAAACCTTTCCATATTCCTCCGCTGTTGGCTTCCTGGCCATCTTCAGGATTCTCGAATACTTTCCCTTTCCAAAGCCATGAACCCAGTTTTCAACTCTTTTTTGAAGCTCTGCACTCTTATCCACTATCTTCATTTTAACTTCACCCTCATCACTTTATGACCTCTATCTCCTTTGTTTTTTCAATGCTTTCCAATCCCTGAATATAGGGTGATTTCACACCCGTCACCACGATCATTACCCTCAGTGTGTTGCCTAGGGAGGGATCAATGGAGGCTCCCCATATGATTCTGGCACCCTCACTGATCTGCTTCTGCACATATTCCGCTACACTCTCAGCTTCTTTCACAGTCATATTCTCTCCACCTATGACATTAATTAGTGCTCCTGTAGCTTCACTTATATCCGCCTCTATTAACGGTGAGTGGAGAGCTTCCTTAATTGCATCCTCTGCTCTGTTCTCAGAATCACTCTCGCCAAGGCCAATCATCGCTACTCCTCCACCCTTCATGATTGTTTTGAGATCGTTGAAGTCCAGATTAACAAGTCCTGGCTTGGTTATCATCTCTGCAAGACCTTTTATCGCACGCATCAATATCTCATCCGCCACCTTAAACGCAAGATTTAAAGGCAAGCGAGGTACAAGCTCAAGAAGCTTATCATTTGGTATTGTTATAACTGTATCCACATACTCCTTTAATTTCTCCAGACCCCACATGGCATTTTCTTCTCTCATCTTTCCTTCAGCTTTGAAGGGAAGCGTGCATATTGCAATGGTCAGTGCGCCAAGCTCCTTTGCAATTTGAGCGACAACAGGAGCGCTGCCTGTACCGGTACCTCCACCAAGCCCACAGGTTATGAACACTATATCCGCTCCCTGCAGAACTTCACGAATCTTATCCTCAGCTTCTCTTGCTGCCTCCTCCCCTATCTGTGGTAACGCTCCTGCGCCCAAACCACGGGTTATTCTTTTCCCAAGTAAAACCTTACGATGGGCATGCGTAATCAGTAAATGCTGAGCATCCGTATTTGCTGCTATTAGCTCAACATCCACAATCCCCTCTTCCATTATGCGGGATATCGTATTGCTTCCTGCTCCTCCACATCCCACTACTTTAATGTTAGTCTTCAGCTTTTTGAGCACTTCCATTAGCTCCTCATCTTCAGGTGCAGTAATTGGACTGACCGCTACAGGTTCGCGAATCTCCGTCTTGGAGAGTACTTCTTTTACCAGCGACTTCATAAAATCACCTTTTAAATTTATGTGAGGATTAAAGCAAGGGCTAATATAAAGATTTTGCCATGCCACTTTAGGGATGTGAGGGGAATGAGATAACGGTTATGTAACACTCTTTCCAGTTTTTATCTCGCTCATCTCTTTGAGTATGAATCTTATGAATTTTTTATTCATAATTTTGTGGAGACACTCTATAATATATGATCCAGTATCAGCATACTGGTCTTTCAGGCTACTTGCAAATATCCTATTTACAAATCCCAGTTATTGGGAGCCTACAATACGTGACTATCTGATGCCTTACGAAGATAGACTCATAAATCTCCAACCCGTGATAGATTCTGTGGCTCTTGCCTTATACGATATCAGCAAAAATCTGGCTGTAAAATTCCTGACTAGTTACTCTGAGAGTGCTGCTTTAGGAGCTCAAGAACTAGCACGCAATACATTTGCTGATCTGGCTACTATGATGGCAAAGATAAGCAGATATCCCTGCCCCAGTTATAATACAACAGAGGCAAATGAAGAAGACTTTTTGACTGGAAGCGGCGATATTATTGCTCTAGGAACATAAAAATTCATTTTCTTTTTGTTTTTCTTGATTAAAAGTTAATTTTATATTCTCCATTGGTATCCCCACCCATCTGGAAGGAAAATTGATATATATGGGAAGGTGTTAAGGGAGAAGAAGCAGATAAAAAGAGAAGGCGATGCACTATGGAGGAATTTAAGTATATAGTAAGGATTGCGGATACGGATCTGGATGGAAACAAGCCTGTAATTTACGCCATTCAGGGTATTAAGGGCATTGGATACAGGACAGCCGAGGGTATAGTGAAGAGGATGGGGGTAAATCCCAGGGAGAAGATAGGCAATCTCAGTGATGAGGATATTGAAAAGATTAGGGAAGTCATTGAGGATAAAATAGAGGAGATTTTACCTTCCTGGATGATGAATCATCGTAAGGATTTTTACACAGGTGAAGATCATCATATATTATCAACTGAGCTGGATTTGCAGAAGCAGGATGATATTAACAGATTGAAGAGAATAAAGTGTTATCGTGGGGTGAGGCATGAAAAGGGACTGCCCGTTAGAGGGCAGAGAACAAGATCAAATGGAAGGAGAGGTCTGGCGGTAGGAGTGGTAAGAAGGAAGAGGTGAGTTAATGGGAGACCCAAGATTTCACAGGAAAAAATATGAGACGCCGAAACATCCATGGGAAGCTGATCGTATAAAGGAGGAGTGGGAGCTTCAGAAGAAGTATGGGTTAAAAAACAAAAGGGAGATATGGAAAGCGAAATCCATCCTCAGGAATTTCAGGAGTCAGGCAAGGTCTCTCCAGGCAAAGTTGAGGTATGGAGATCCTCAGGCGGAAAAACAGCAGAAGGCTCTCTTTGCCAAATTAACTAAGCTCGGGATTTTAGAAGAAGGAAATGCTACCCTGGATGCAATTCTATCTCTCACGGTGGAGGATATTCTGAGAAGGAGGTTACAGACCATCGTATATCTTAAAGGTCTTGCGAGGACTCCAAAGCAGGCCAGGCAATTTATTGTGCATGGGCACATAGCGATTAATGGGAGGAGGGTTACAATTCCCGGTTACTTAGTGAGAAGAGAAGAGGAGGAAGGAATAGAGTACTATGAGCATTCTCCACTTGCAGATGAGCTCCATCCTATGAGGCCTCAGGTTGTGGAGAAGGTTGAGCAGGAGGAAGGAGGTGAATAAGCATGGCGATGAAGGTTAGTGTAGTGCATATTTATTCTTCTCACAATGATACCATAATAACGGCAACGGATATCACGGGAGCGGAGACCTTTGCCAAGGCCTCGGGAGGCATGGTTGTGAAGGCTGATAGGGAAGAGGCCTCGCCCTATGCTGCCATGAAAGCTGCCGAGATGGTGGCAGAGCAGCTCAAAGAGAAGGAGATTGAAGACATAATTGTGAAGGTGAGAGCTCCAGGAGGCAATCGCAGTTTAAGTCCAGGGCCGGGAGCTCAGGCAGCCATAAGAGCTCTTGCTCGAGCGGGGATGAGAATACTGCGAATTGAGGATGTAACTCCGATACCTCATGACACTACGAGAAAGCCTGGTGGAAAGAGGGGGAGGAGAGTCTAAATGGATCTCAAAATTTTGGAGCTTGAGGAAAGGTATATTAAATTTGAGATAAAGGGCATAACTCCTGCTATTGCAAATGCTCTGAGAAGAACTCTGATAAATGATATTCCCAAGCTTGCCATACACAAGGTTATATTTCACCATGGGCAAATAAGGGATATGGAGGGGCGAGTTTACGATTCCTCGACCCCACTTTTTGATGAGATAATTGCGCACCGTCTTGGTCTTATACCTCTTCCCACAGATTTGAATATGAAATTTAGGGATGAGTGCGATCACCCCCCAGATGAAGGCTGTCCACTATGCACAGTCACATATACCCTCAACAAGCATGGTCCCGCAACGGTATATTCTGGGGATTTAATTCCTGTTGGAGATGAGAGATTCAAGCCTGTGGATCCTCTGATTCCCATAGTTAAATTGAAGGAGAACCAGGCGATTTTGCTGGAAGCCGAGGCCATACTTGGAACTGCAAGAGAGCATGCCAAATGGCAGGTTACAAGTGGAGTGACCTACAAATATCATAGGGAGATAGAGGTTCTCAAGAGGGAGAGTGAGCTCTGGGAAAAGGTGAAGGAAAGCTGTCCCGATAATGTGATTTACGAGGATGATGAGAAGATAGTGTTCACTGATGATACTCCCTGCACTGCCTTGGCGGAGATTTTATCCTTTGAGTCACCCAATATTCGTGAGGATGATTCTTGGTTCATATTTGAGTTTGAGACAGATGGAAGCCTGAGTGCAAAAGATACCCTGCAATATGCACTTAAGAGATTGAAGGAGAGGTTTGCAAATCTTCGAGAGAGTGCCTCTCTTGGATGATGAGCCATACAAAAAGGTTATAAGAAGAGGAGTATTGTTGCATTTATGAAAGATTCAATGCTCTCGCTGGATATCTATGCATGGTTGCAGGAGAATAGGGAAAAGATTGAGGGTGGATTTATAAAGAAGATATATCAGCTGGATGAGAATTCCTTTCTCATTAAGATTTACAGGGAGGGAACGCAAAACCTTTATATAAATTTGAAGGGGTGGATATATTTTGGAGAGAAAGAAACGCCCCTTGAACCGAGCATGTTTGTGATGTTTCTTCGTAAGAGATTTTCAGGAAAGAAGATTATTAAGGTGGAGCAGGTAAATTTTGATAGAATTGTAAAATTCATTATGGGAGACGGCTATGAACTCATTTTTGAGCTTTTTTCAGAGGGAAATGTTATAGTTGTGAAAGATAGCATAATTGAGAGGGCATATCATGAGAGAGAGTGGAGACACAGAGCCATATTGAGAGGTGAGCCATATGAGCTTCCTCCTCAGAGGTATCATCCTCTGAAGGATCTGGATAAGCTCTGTGATGTGATAAATTCTTCCAGGTATGATGTTGTGAGGGCATTAGCACTTGAGTTCAATATGGGTAAGTATGCCGAGGAGATATGCTTAAGGGCGGGGGTGGAAAAGAATAGAAAAGGTATAGGGGAGGAAGGGTGTAGAAGGTTACGAGAGGCAATTAAGGAGATTTTTCAATTCTCCGGAGGTTATATTTATGAGGATTTTTTCTCCCCTTTTCCACTTAAGAACAGGGATGCATTGTATGTTATGGACAGTTTCAATGAAGCTTTGAAGAAATATGATGTAAAAAAAGTGGAAGTGGAGGATGAGGAGATCAAAAGAATAAGGAGGAGAATTGAAGAGCAGAAAAAGCTCCTGCAGAGATTTGAAGATGAGGAAATAAAAGCGAGGAAAATTGGGGATATAATTTATGAGCATTTTCAGGAGGTAAGTGAGCTTTTAGAGAAGGCGAAGAGAGGAGAGGTGGATTATGATAGAAGGAGAAAAATTCTGAAAGTGCGGCTTAATGGAGAAAATATAGAGCTTGATGTTAACAAAAGTGTAGGGGAGAATGCATCCTCATATTATGAGAAGGCAAAAAAGATGAGAGAGAAGGTAAAGGGTGCGATGGAGGCAATAAAGAAGAGTGAGAGAGAGCTTGAAGAGAGAAAGAAGAAGAGGAAGAGAGAAGAAAAGAAGAAAGTTAGGAGGAGAAGGTTCTGGTTCGAAAAATATCGCTGGTTCATAACCTCCGAGGATATTGTGGTTATTGCTGGAAGAGATGCTAAAACCAACGAGGAGGTAGTTAAAAAGCATCTCGGCAATGGGGATCTCTATATGCATGCGGATATTCATGGTGCTCCCAGTGTGGTTATAAAGGTTGAGGGAAGGGAGGTAGGAGAAGAAAGTCTCTTTGAAGCTGCACAGTTTGCGGTAAGCATGTCCAAGGCTTGGAATGCCGGATTCGGAAACTTGAGCGCATACTGGGTATATCCCTCGCAGGTCAGCAAGATGGGAGAGAGCGGTGAGTATGTGGCCCGCGGCTCATGGGTTGTGCATGGCAAGAGGAACTATATTCACCATGTTCCTCTGAAACTTGGAATAGGGGAGATTGAGTATCAAGGAACCAGGCTTGTTATGTGTGGTGCAGTTAATTCTATCCTTTCTCGATGTGATAGGTACATAATTATTGAGCCTGGGGATATCAAAAAGAATGATTTTGCCAAGGAAATTGCCGGGATCTTTAACATTCCTGTGGAGGAAGCTTTAAAAATTTTACCTCCTGGGAGTGTTAGAATAAGCGAGAAAAGGGGTTATTGAAACGATAATTTTAAATACGAAAATCGTTATCATGATAACGAAAGGTGATATTATGGGTGCCCCTAAATGTAGTCTTATAGAAAGGTGGAAGCAATTGGATAAAACGCTTCGTCCGGTGGATGATTTGGACCTGGCGATTCTATGTGCGCTAAGAGAAAATGCGAGAATATCAAATCTGGAGCTGGCAAAACTTTTGGGGATAAGCGAGGCCACCGTGAGAAGGAGAATAAAGATAATGGAGGAGAAGGGAATTATAAGGGGTTATGCGGCTCTTGTAAATTGTTATGGGGTGGAGAACAGTGTGAAGGCCTTTATATATCTCAAGGTTGACAGAAAACACATTGATGATGTGGCAAACACGCTTAAAAAAGAGAATCGTTTGATCACACTTTACAGAATTCTTGGAGATTATGATCTTCTTTGTGAATGCCTATTCTTAAGCATGCAGGAACTTCAGGACTTTGTGGATAATAAACTTAGCATGGAGGGGATAATTTCTTCGGTTACACATGTGGTGGCTAGCGCTTATAAACCCTGCGAATGGGTGGGAATTTAGACGATTTTCGTAACTTTATAACGATTTTTTTCATTTTGGAACGAAAAACATATATGCATGTATGAAATTCTCCCCATGGTGATAGGATGTTACCGTTTATAGTTGCGACTATGGACGCATTCGTGATATATCTGGTTTTAACAGCAGGGAGTGGAAGCTTCCTTTACTTCTGGTCACCTGAAGAGTTTGTAATGGGCATATTTCTTAGCGTAATTGTGGGTTTGATTTCGAGAAATTATCTATGTCGCTCCAGAAATTATCGCATGCTTAATCCAATTCGTTGGCTCAAGTTCATAGTTTACGGCTTTGGACCATTCTTTATTGCCATGGCGAAGGCCAATCTGGATGTGGCATATCGCGTAATTACGGGCAGAATAAGACCCGGGATAGTTAAGATAGACCCGAAACTCAAGACGGATTTTGGCGTTACATTTCTTGCAAATTCCATAACTCTCACTCCCGGAACTCTCAGTGTGGATGTGGATGAGGAGCACAACTACCTGTATGTGCACTGGATAAATGTGAAGAAGGGAGAGGAAAAGAAGGAATTTGTAGACTGCAAGTATGTGTGCGGTAGGTTTGCGGAATGGGCAAGGAGGGTTGCCGAATGAATATATGGTTTTTGGCAGCATTGGTCCTTACAATATGGATTGTACTTGCTATAATTAGGGCTATTGCAGGACCAACAACTCCAGATAGAGTTGTTGCTTTGGATACTATAAACACCCTTATAGTAGCAATAATGATTATTCTCAGTGTGGCATACAAGCAGATAATATTTGTGGATGTGGCAATAGTATATGCTCTTTTATCATTCGTAGCTACGCTATACATTGCCAAGTATCTGGAAGGAGGGATCTAAATGTGGACAGATTATCTTATCTGGATCTTCCTGATAATAGGACTCACATTCAATGGACTTGGGGTGATAGGACTTCTGAGGTTCCCGGATGTATACACAAGATTGC
>JAGGTO010000131.1 GCA_021163705.1 Thermoplasmata archaeon
GGTTCGAACCGGGGATCTTCGCCTTGTAAGGGCGACGTCATAACCACTAGACCACGGGCCCCAGAAGGATTATTATGGTTGGGTATTTTAATCTTATGCCTCTCCTTGAATTTCAACCTCTAAATTCTTCTCTCTTCCAATATTTTTCAGGATTTTTGAGAGGTATTTTGTCATACTTTTTTCCGCTTTTTGGAACATAAAGTTTTCTATACCACACACCACGATTTCCAGTTGAATTCTTCTCTCATCTATTCCTCTGAGTACCATTACACCGACCACATCTGCTTTGATGAGAATCTCATACTTTTCCACAATAAGAACTGAAAAATCATGGTATACGCTCAGATGCACAGGTAAAATTTCCTCCTCAAATTTCTTCTCTAATATTTTACCCAGCTGAGAATGTGATATTCCATAGACAGAGGCATGAAAGACTTTCATAGAGAAAGATAGAAAATTTTCTATTTATTTTTTTGCCAGTTTTGTGGAAATCTCTTTAGGAAGATTGCGGTGCTCTTATTTCTGCATAGATTAAAAGTATACGATAAATTTAATACAGGCAATGTGATAAAGGCCCATGGCTTCCACCATACGACTTGTGTTCTTCGGAACTGGTGGCTCCTGGCCCTCACCTGAGAGAAATGTTATGAGCATAGGTTTGCAGGTGGACAGTGATGTTCTCCTCTTCGATTGTGGTGAGGGAACACAAAGGCAGATGATGCTCACAAATATGAGTTTTATGAAAATCAAAAAAATTTTCATCACACATTACCATGGAGATCACTTTTTAGGGCTTGCAGGACTTGTTCAGACGATGGCACTCAATGATAGAAAGGATCCCCTGGAGATATATGGCCCCTCTGGAACCGTGGATATTTTAACAAAATATCTTTCAATAGGCTACTACTCTCTGACATTTCCCATAAAATTGTACGAGATCGAAGGTGGTGAGATCCTGGATTTTGGAGATTACACGATCTCAACACTTAGAACTCTGCATCCTGTTCCAAGCCTGGCATATTGCTTCAAGGAAAAGGATATACCGAGAATAGACAAGAAGAAGGCAGATCAGTATAGACTTGACAGCAAGATCCTTGAAAAACTGCGAAAAGAAGGAGCTATAGTGCACAATGGAAAAACCATAAGAATAGAGGATGTGATGGGCGGGATTCGAAGAGGGAGAAAAATTGTGTACTCTGGAGATACTGCCCCCTTTTCAGAGATGGAGAAGTTCGCAGAGGATGCAGATATTCTAATTCATGAAGCAACTGTAGAATCCTCATTGGAAGATAAGGCAAATCAATATGGACATTCCTCTGCACGACAGGCTGCCCTCATAGCAAAAAAAGCAAAAGTCAGAGAACTTCTCCTCGTGCATATAAGTCCTCGTTATAAAAATGCAAACCTCCTAGAGAAAGAGGCAAAACAGATTTTCCCCAATACAAAGGTAGTCAAAGATCTTCAGGAAATAATTGTAAGAGTAAGAAAAAATCAATCTTCAGAATAGATAACATATCTCTTCCCGTTTATCTCCACTATAAGTTTTTTCTCATCCTGTTCCACCGAGAAGCCCATCTCTCTGATATTTCTCCTTTGAGCCTCCATCCACATCACCCACTCGAAGAATGTAATCTATATGGAATATTTAATATTTGCTTCTTCATGCATCAATCCCAGGAAACCACATTTTTAACAAAATCTTTTGCCCACTCTCTTCTTTCATGAAATTCCTCCAGCCACTCTCCAAGCAACTCCGCAGCCTCTTTTTTACAGTGTCCACATGCTCTCTCTCCTGATCTGCAGCTCTCATATATCTCCCGTAGATGTGAATCATCCTCCACCAGGTGATATACAAAGAGCTCATATATCGTGCATTTTTCCGGCTCACCACCATATTTTCTCTGCTCTTCCAATGTTGCCCTTCCTCCAGTTTTTGCATTTCTAACCTTTTTCTTTGCCTCTTCTGGCGTATCTGTAAGAAATATTGCACTTTCAGGAATCGATGAGGACATTTTACCTCCTGTGAGACCAGTCATGAGACGATGATATGTGGCTGCAGGCGGATAAAAGACATTGGGATTGAACTCCTCTTCCAAGGAAATGAGCGTGCTCTCCACCTCCAGATAATCCTCTTTTCCCGCATCTAAAATATAAAGTGCTTTATAGGGAATATTCATCTCAAATTTCTTGTATCCTCTCTCTTTCAGCATTTCTCTGGCTCTCTCCAGCTTCTTTCTCACATCCTCCCCTTTATAAAATACACCAAGCCCCCTATCTTGCGGGGAGATGCTGAACATCCTCCACCTATCCACAATATCTCTGGTTAATCTCATATGAGGATCCTGATCTACGCCTACGGGCACTATAATTGGGCGACGACCACCAAATTTTTCATATTGCACATGCAGTATGTCTCCCACCTGTATCAATGGGGAGAATATGTGCGTCATATTTGTCTCCCCTGAAAATCCGTATATGGCTAAAAACTCACTCAGATTCACTTTTCTTGATAATTTCCAGGCTATATCCTTAACCTCAATTCTTCTAGACTGAAAATAAACTTCGGTTCTCTCAGGATCTAATCCAAGAGCTATATAACTGGGAACATACTCCTCCAGTGCTATCTCCTTTGCCTTCTCAAGGGAGATGCCTCGAGATGCATATGCCTCTATATCTGCCACGGCAATATGTACATCGGCACCCATCCTCTGATAATAGGCCACCTGATCTATGGTCATCTTGTGTCCAAAATGCATCTTTCCTGAAGGCATGAGTCCTGTGAGTACTCCAAATTTTTCCTTTTTCATTATGCTTCTGTAGATGTATTCGAATCCTCGATGACCAAATATCACACCCCTTCTGAAAATTGGCGGTGCATCCGGCAAATCAAATTTGAACTCCTGAATCCCAAACTGGTCTCTTAGCTTAGCGTAATCTTTGTACTGCTGTGATGACCAGGGATTTATGAGCTGCATAAAAATGGCATAGAACAAAGGGATAAATATTTTTGGCCAGTTAGTTTGAAAGATTACAAATCAAAATATTAGATCTGCAAAAACAGATAGTTCTTCTACGCTGGTGAGATGCGTCCCTAAAATTGCCTGGAGATTTCTCCTCAGGCTCAAATCACAGTGAACTCCTAGATTTGCGAGCAAAATCTCCATTCTCTCTTCCAGCATATTTCCCTTTCGATCCCAGTCAAGAAGAAGTATGATCTCTTCATACGCTGAAGATATTTCATCGGCAACATCGCTTAAGGACTTTCCCTGATTTAGAATCACTATCTCTCCCTTAAAACCAAGTAAGCGGAGAGTACGCTCATCCCTTCTCCCCTCTACAAGTATTGGAACCTCAAGATTTTTCAATCTCCCCTCTTCCAAGATCATCGCAAGCTTATCATATGTATCTTGAGAGTATCTCTTCAGCATATTCCTCACTTATTCCCTCCACCAATATGGTTTTTAAAGTGCTTTTCTCCCCTTCCACTATCCTCACCCAATTAGAAGGAGTATTAAAGAGGGATGAAAAGAATTTTATGAGCTCTTTATTCACCCTGAACCTTTCAGGCTTCTCCCTCATATCTACCAGAATTCTTTTTCGCCATTCATCGTAGCCCTTTATTCTCTCCTCTTTTGAATTGGGTGATACTTGAATATATATTAAAATACCTCTATTACTCTTCTTTATGGCTTCCATCCTTCACACCTACCACAATTATCTTCTCACTCTCCTCTGTGAAGGGATTCATATCATAATCTCCGTAAATCTCCTCTACGGTGAATCCAGCTTCCTCCATTTCCTCAACAAGCATATCCTTTGTTATCTCGTAAATTTTCAGCTCGGCCACCCGTCTCTCCATATTTTTCCCATCAACTATGTCATAAAAGTACAGAATGCTCCAGTGATCCTCCTCCCTTCTAGGCACAAAAAAGCGTGAGTATACCTTGTTCCCCTGAAACACCGTATCTCCGTGATGCACGATGCCCTCCACCATCTCGAAGGGATTGAAAACATCCACCACTACCCTACCCCCAGATCTGAGATGTCTGTATGCATTCTTCAGTATTTTTATTCTATCTTCTCTGGAAAACATCGTTAGAGAGTTAAGCCCTATTATGACAAGGCAGAAGAGCTGGTCAAGCTTTATTTCCCTTACATCGCCCTTAATAAGATGGACATTCATACCCTTCAAATTTTCCCTAGCCCTTCTTAACATCTCCTCATGGGAATCCACGCCCCACATGTTTGTGTGGTTCAGATGATGCAGTATTCTTCCCGTTCCACACATGAATTCCAGGACATTCTCGCATTGCTCTGCATATTTCTTGTACACGCCTATATCATCATCAAAATCGAAATAAAATAAATCGTAGAATTCCGCCTCAACATCGTAGAAATCCATTTTACATCACAGCTTGTACCCTATCTTCCTGAGAAATTCTTTTCTCTCCCTCTTCTTCTCCTCATTCTCCACTCCCAGTGGCGAGAAACCA
>JAGGTO010000086.1 GCA_021163705.1 Thermoplasmata archaeon
AGGGCATACTTATGCTGCAGCATGAATTTGCCGAGCGGTTATGCGCCAAGCCTGGAAGCAAAAAATATGGAAGGCTCAGTGTTATGATGCACTATAATGGGGAGGCCAGAATATTGAAAAGAGTCAAGAGGGGAAATTTCAGGCCAGTGCCCAAGGTTGATTCTGCCGTAGTTGAAATAGTAAAGAAAGAGAATTTTTGCTATGAAAAAGAGATTCTGGATGCAGTAGTAAGAAAGATATTTGAGCAGAGGAGAAAGAAAATAAAAAACATTCTTGGAGATGTGCCCTATGGAGAGAAAAGAGCTGAAGAGTTAACTCCTGAGGAGATCTGTGAGGTGGCGAGATATGTTGCTCGGATTTCTAATTAATCCAATTGCAGGGATGGGTGGGAAGGTAGCATTAAAGGGCACGGATGGTGTGGTGGATGAGGCCATAAGAAGAGGTGCAAAGGAAGTGGCCATAGACAGGGCAAGGAAATTTGTCAAAGGATTGGAAGGTGAGGATATTATTTTTCTAACACCTTTGGGAAAGATGGGAGAAGATGCTCTGAAGGATTACAATATAAAATACAGGGTAATTTACAATACTCCGGAGAATACCACCGCTGAAGATACCAAAAATGTTTGCAGAATCTTTTTGCAAGAGAATGTAAATCTTTTGGTGTTTGTAGGTGGTGATGGAACAGCAAGAGATGTTGTTGAGGTGATAAATTCAAAGATTCCTGTTTTAGGGATTCCCAGTGGCGTTAAAATGTATTCTTCGGTATTTTCTATATCTCCTGAGAAGGGAAGTGAGATAGTAAAGGCTTTTGTGAGAGGGGATGCAAATCTTAAAGATTCAGAGATTCTGGATATTGATGAGGAGAAATATAGAAAGAATGAATTGAGCATAAAACTTTTTGGATTTGCCAGAACTCCTTATATTCGCGATTTTGTTCAAGCGAGTAAAAGTGAATACGGTGGTGAGGAGGAAGAGGAAGCAAAGGAGGATATTGCAGATTTTGTTGTGGAGAATATGGAGTCAGATACCCTCTATCTCTTGGGGGCAGGAACCACAGTGGCCAAGATTGCAGAGATATTGGGTGTGGAGAAAACACTTCTTGGGGTGGATGCCCTTTACAATGGAAAAATAATAGGTGGAGATCTGGCAGAGAAGGATATTCTTTCTCTCATTGAAAAGTATTCTAAAGTAAAGCTCATAGTCACGCCTATAGGCTCACAGGGATTCATATTTGGAAGAGGGAACCAGCAGATAAGTGGTAGGGTTCTTAAAAAAATTGGAAAGGAGAACATAATTGTTATAGCAACGCCCAAAAAATTAATGTCGCTCGAAAAATTGAGGGTGGACATTGATGATGGAGATTTTCTGAGAGGGTATCAGAAAGTGCTTTATGGATATGGAAGATACAAATTAATGAAAGTGGAATAAAAAAGTTAAGACATTCTGATTTTCTTGCGGCTTATCTTTATGCCTGTTGGAGTCACAATGAGGAAATTTTTCCCTATGCCAACAACATCCCCATTAACATCTTTGGCAATGCTTTTAAGTTCGCTGATTATTCTTCTCAGGGTAAGGTCATCATTAGCTATAGAGGTATAATCTAAGAGTAGAATATCTCCATTATATACATAATCTGAGAGATGTCTGAGGTCCTCGTATCTATAAATTTCAGCAACTCTAACCATGGGTCCTGTAGCGGTTAATTCCACTCCTGTATCATACTCATTGAGATCTATATACTTACGAGGCTCCGTCCCTCCAAATCCCTCGCTGGGCTTCCTTCTTCTCAGAAAACTTGGCATTTTAAACCACCTCTATTAGGGTAAGAAACTCAAGGAATAAAAATTTTTCCCAGATAAAGGTTTTGTCGCATAACTGAGGGGATGGGAGAGAAGCTACTTTCTGTGTGGAGAATCACAGATGCACCTACTTCTTTTGCCATTTTCATACCCTCAATAGGTATCTCATTGCTCGTATCCCATACTTCATCGCTCACATGGAAATGTGGTGGCCAAACTCTCCTATTGCATTTGCCCTTTCATCGGCCACATATTTCGCAGCTAGCTCCATACCCTGAAGCATAAAATTCCTAGCATCATCAAGCTTCTCCACCCGTTCCTTTATATAACTCTCAAACTCCTCCCTTCTGCTTTCATCCATATGCTCTAAGTGAAAGCTCCATGGCAAACGAAAATATTTAGTTATATTTAAGTAATCTCCTCAAATATGTATGCATTGGTTACTGGAGGAAGCCAAGGTGTTGGCTATTATATGGCAAGAGAATTAAAAATGCGTGGATATGAACTAATTCTCGTGGCCAGGAATGAAGAGAAATTGAAAAAAGTAGCCAAGGAGCTCGATGCAAAGGTATTTCGAGCTTTGGATCTTGCAAAGGAATACAGAGCAATGAGAGAGTTAATAGAAGAATTTAAACCCAATGTGGTGATAAATAATGCGGGATGCGGCTTCTATGGAGATTTCGTCTCTCAAGATGAAGAGAAGATAATGAAAATGATAGATCTCAATATAACAGCTCTTACATATATAACAAAGAAAGCGATGGAGAATATGGATAAGGGTTATATTATGAATGTTGCCAGCATAGCTGCCTGCAGACCTGTGCCAAAAGCGGCTGTATATGCTGCCACGAAGGCATATGTGAAGCATTTAACTGCTTCTTTAATTCCCGAGGCACCTCCCGGCATATATCTCTCCTATCTTCTTCTCAGTCCCACAGCCACCAGGTTCTGGGATAAGGCAGAGTGGCCTACTCATAATATAAAATGGATCATGCTTTCCCCTGAGAAAGCTGCAAAGCGTGCCATAAGAAAGATGTTCAAAGGAAAAAAGAGAATAGCGGTAGGCCCAGTATCTGTGCTTTACTGCCTTGGAAAATGATCTCGTTGCTGAAACAGGTTGTGTGGCATATCTGCTATTGCAGCTCACTCAGAGTTATTGAACACTGAGAATCTGCAACTTTCAAGGATTTTTATGAATTGAAGATGCTGTAAAATTAGAGAAGAAGAAAAATAATTTATTTTAATTCTATTACTCTATTACTCTGTATCTCCAAGAACCTGAGAGATAAAACATAAGTGCAACGAGTGCAGCTGCAATATTGCTTACTGACATACCAATCCACACTCCCAAAGAGCCAAGACCGAGTAATATGCCAAGAATGAATGAAAATACAACACGAAAGCCCCACAGACGGATAATATCCATAATCATAATGGGAACCGTTCTTCCAGCACCCCGATAGAGACCCTGAACCGAGGCAAATACACCGAAGAATGGAATTCCCATACTGAATATAAGGAGAAAGAGGGATCCTTCCTCTATAACCTCTGGACTCTCAGGTATGAAAAAGGCAACAATCTGAGATCTTAGAATTATTATGGCCAGAGTTTCAAGAATGAGGAGTGTGAATGACATTTTCAGACCAATACTGAAGGTTTTCTGTGCCCTTTCAAATTTATTTGCACCTATTGAATGCCCAACCACTGTTGCCATTCCCATTCCGATACCATCTACAATTATGAATGCAAGGTTGATAATTCTATCTCCAATTCCATAGGCAGCAAGCGCGACTGTGGAATTGGGAAGGGACGCAATTATCCAGAGAAGAATAAAGAAACCAAGGGCAGCGGATATCTGTCCACCAGAGGCAGGCAACCCAATTCTGAAAATCTTTTTTAAATAGGAAAGCTTTATTTTCAAATATCCAAGTTTAATTTTCAGTTCCCCAACCCCCCTGAATAATATGTATATTCCGATCCCAGATGCTATACTTCTTGTTATTACAGTTGCAAGAGCTGCACCCACAACTCCAAGAGAAGGAAAAATAAAATAGCCATTGATTAAAATGGGATCGAGAATAATATTCAATCCCACGCCAATTCCATCAACAATCATGGGGGTCACAGGATCACCGTATGACCTCAAAACAGCCATGAATATAAAGGAAATAAAACCCAAAGGAAGTCCCAAAAATATTATTCTCATATAATCAATGGTGTATGTTGCCACTGTTTTTTCAACCCCCATGATGCTTACCAGCAGTGGCGCAAGAAAAATTCCGAGGAGTGATAGAATAATAGCCATTATTACAGCCGTGCTAAGTAGTTGCCCAGCAGATTCGGATGCTTTGTATATCTTATTTGCTCCTGTATACTGCGATATGAGAGATATACCAGCCACACTGAATCCCGCACCAACAGAAATCATTATGAAAATTATCGGCCATGATAATTGCATTGCTGCAACAGCACTTACAGAATTGGATGCAGAGCTCCACCTTCCAAGCCAAAAGGTATCTGCCATATTGTAACCAACTTGAAGTAATGTAGATATCATAACAGGCCAGCCGAGCGCGAATATCACCTTCACGATGTTTCCTTCCAGTATATCCTTCTCAGGAACCTTCATAATGACTTGCATGAATATGCAATAACTATTTAATATTTTGTGTCCATAATTTCAGGTTGTGGTATCTGGAAAATACTTCGCAAGAATTTATATAAGGAATTGATGTACAAGAACCAGAAGCTGAGCTATGAAGACAAGGTGCACATAGCGAAGGATGCTAACAAAAGAGATAAGAATGGTAACGCAAACCACAGATTTGAAAGATACTGCAGAGAGCATAATATAGAATTGATATTCTGCAAATACAATCATCCACAATCAAACGGGAAAATTGAAAGGTTCTTTCAAATTTATGCAAAGCACAGACACGCTTTTAGAACGAAAGATGAGTTCCTGCACACAGATGAAGGTTTTGCCATAGAAAACCATATGATGGTTAACTTCTCACGAAATAATAATATCTTTGTTTTACATATCCTATGAATAATGAAGAGAAAGGACATTGCAAAAAAGTATTTCCGATGCACCAACGCGGAGAGAGCCGCATTTGAAGCGGGAATTAAATTAGGGACAGTGTATCATCAGTTTGTGGGCACACCCTTAAGTTTGGAAAATGTTGATTCCCTAGAAAAGGCAATGGAAGCGAGTTTGAAGGTACAGCCCTTTGTGAAAAATGCAAGGGTTAGAATAGACAGAAACAGAATAACAAAAAAAAGTGGATTTTACAAATATCTAACATTGGAAGGTAGCATGCTTGATGTTGAGCTTGAGGTACAGTATGAGGATAAGTTAGCAATATGTAAATTGGAGTATGTTGAGGATATGAAGTATCCTCTTATGTATATTAAAGAGATTAAAGATTGTAAGGAGTGAGTGAAAATGTATATAAAGATAGGTTTAAGCGGTTTGCCGGGAGTAGGGAAGACAACAACTCTGAAGAAAACAATCGAGATTCTGGAGGAAGAAGGTTTCAAGGTAGGAGGTATGCTTACGGAAGAGGTGCGAGAAAACGGAAAGAGAGTTGGCTTCTATGTATTGAACTGGATGACCAAAGAGAAAAAGATATTTGCCCACAAAGATTTTGAATCCCGGATTAAGGTAGGAAAATACGGGGTGGATATCGGGGTGCTTGAGGAGATAGGTATTCAGGCACTGGAGGAGGCCATGGAAAAGGCGGATGTTATAGTTATTGATGAGATAGGCAAGATGGAAGTAGGAAGCAAGAAATTTGTGAAGATAGTGAGAGAGATTTTGGATCTGGATAAGCATCTCATCATGACATTGCACAAGAAATCACGCACACCGTTGCTTCAGGAAATAAGAAGAAGAGATGATATAAGGATGCTGGAGGTTACACCCATAAACAGGAACCTCCTTCCATTCAAGATAGTACAGCTTATAAAAGGGGAGAGGCTGTGATTGTTGAAGAAGGTCTTGTAAAAATTTATGCTCCTGCAATTAATATAAAAGGGCCTGGAAAAGCAGGAGACATATTCTACAATAGAGCTATGGTAATAAATCGTGATACCACCATTTTTCTCCTATCAAATTTGAAGGTGAAATATGCGCTTGATGGCCTCGCCGCCACCGGTGTTCGTGGAATAAGAATGATAAAGGAATGTAATGTATCCACAGTTATCAATGATATAAATCCTAAAGCTGTAGAGGTGATCAAGAGGAATGCTGAACTTAATGGTATAGAAACAAAGATAACAAACAGAGATGTGAATTCGCTTATGGCCGAAGAGAGATTTGATTATATTGATATAGATCCATTTGGTTCTCCAGCAGCATTTATAGATATGGGATTGAGAAGTGGCAGGATTCTGGGAATCACGGCCACCGATACCGCAACTCTTGGGGGGAGAAATAGAAAAGCCAGGCGAAGATATCTCGTGGATATAGCCACACCACCTCATTATACCCATGAGATAGGAATCCGCGTTCTGTTAGGATATGTGGGGAGAATGGCAGCCCGTTTTGATCTTGGAATAGAGCCAATCTTTAGTATGTGGCATGGACATTTCTATCGCATCTATATTCGGGTAAAGAGAGGGGTAAGCAACGCAAAAAGAACTCTGGAAAAGATAGGAATGTGTGAGTATGGAGGTCCTTTATGGCTGGATTCCCTGCATGATTTTTCATATCTCGAAGAAGCAAAGCTTCCATCGTGGCTCCCTTCTTACGAAAAGCTAAAAAAATATATTGAGCTGTGGAAGGGAGAAAAGTTCTTTCTTTTTCATCATCTTCCCACAATTTCAAGTTATTTGAAAAAATCCACACCTCCCATAAATAGGGTGATTGAATATTTGAGGGAGCTTGGATACGAGGCTTATCGAACTCATTTTTCTCCTGAAGGTGTGAAAACAAACGCTCCTCGGGATATTATTGAAAAGATAATCCTTGAAGATTGATTATTACATGGTGTTAAATTTTGTTATTTAAACATACACAGGAAAGGGCATAAATATGATAATGCCATTACCCCATGGTGATGAGATGTTAGAAATTCGTTTTCACGGTAGAGGTGGACAGGGATCTGTTATTGCCTCCAAAATCCTGGCAAAGGCCTTCTTCATGGAGGGAAGATATGTATCCTCGTTTCCCTACTTCGGTGTTGAGCGTAGAGGAGCTCCTGTAACAGCGTTCACCAGGGTGGACGATAAACCAATACGGGCAAAATACCAGATATATGAGCCTGATTATGTGATAGTTCTGGATCCATCGCTTCTTAAAGCGGTGGATATCCTGCGAGGGATAAAAGATGGAGGCTGGGTTCTTGTGAATACTTTGAAAAAACCAGAAGAGCTCAGAGAAGTTTTGAATTTTGATCATGTGGCAACTGTGGATGCAACAACCATAGCCATAAAGCATCATCTCGGCTCACAGGCAGCCCCTATAGTCAATACTGCAATTTTGGGAGCGTTTTCCAGGGTAAGTGGATTAGTTAAAATTGAAACTGTTATGGATGCAATTCGTCAGATGGCTCCTGCAAAGAGAGAGGAGAATGCCCAGGCCGCTAAGGAGGCTTATGAAAGTGTTGTAATTGGAGGTGAATGAATATGGCTATAATACTACCTGAAGACCCAACCCCTATTGCTAGAGTGCCAAGCACAGAAAACAAGACTGGTGGATGGAGAACATTTAGACCTGTGATAATTTATGAGAAGTGCATCCGCTGTTTCATTTGCTGGAAATTCTGCCCTGAGCCTGCAATAGAGTTTGACTCGCCCGATGCATATCCTGCGCCAAAGCCTGCTCTTGCGAAATTTGATACAGTGAAAATAAACTATGATTACTGCAAAGGCTGCGGAATATGCGCAAATGAATGTCCTGTGAATGCGATAGAGATGGTTCTGGAAGAGGAGGTGGAAGAATGACAATGATGATCCTCACAGGGAATGAGAGTGCTGCATGGGGAGCTAGATTATCCAGGCCAAAGGTAATTGCGGCGTATCCAATAACTCCGCAAACAAGTATAATTGAAACCATAGCTGAATTCATAGCAAATGGAGAGATGGATGCTCGCTACATTCGTGTGGAGAGTGAGCACAGTGCGATGGCAGCATGTATAGCTGCACAGAACACAGGTGTAAGGACATTTACGGCTACGAGTTCGCATGGTCTCACCCTTATGCATGAGCTGCTCATATGGGCCTCAGGCGCAAGATTACCCATAGTGATGAGTGTGGTAAATCGTGCAATGGCCCCGCCCTGGAGCGTATGGACAGATCAGCTTGATAGCATGGCCCAGCGTGATACTGGCTGGATTCAAATTTATACAGAAAACAATCAGGAGGTGCTTGATTCAATAATCATGAGCTATAAAATTGGAGAGAAGCATCACATTCTTCTTCCAACCATGGTGATGGAAGATGCCTTCATATTGAGCCATACTTCAGAGGCGGTGAATGTTCCTGAGCAGAAGCTTGTGGATGATTTTTTGGGTGAATATGAACCAGCATTCAAGCTTGAACCTGGAAATGCCGAGGGATATGGCTCGTTAATTATGCCGGAGGGTCCATACATGGAGTTCCGATACAAGATGGCAAGGGCCATGGATGATGCAAGAGAGGAGATAAGGAAAACTGTGGAGGAATTTGCAGAAGTTTTTGGAAGAGAATATGCTCCCCTTGTTGAAGAATATAAATTGGAGGATGCAGATGCTGTGATGGTTGTTCTGGGCACAATAGGCTCCACAGCCAAGGATGTTGTGGATCATCTGAGAGAGAAAGGAAAGAAGGTTGGGCTTGCAAGGGTGAGATATTTCAGGCCATTCCCCTACGAAGAGATAAGAAAAATCGCCAGGAATACGGAGATGCTTGGTGTAGTTGACAGGAGCTACACTTTCGGATATGGAGCGAATCTTTATGCTGAGAGCAAAGCTGCACTTTACGGGCATTCCAGCATACCTGTGAAGAACTATGTTATGGGTCTTGGAGGAAGAGATATAACTCCAGAGATTCTGATAAAGGTGTTTGATGACATGCTAAAAATTGCAAGAGAAGGTGTTGTGGATAGGGAAATAGAATGGGTTGGATTGCATGGTGATGAGAGGTGGTCATAATGCGTAAATTAACCATTCCCGAAGAGGAGTACATGCGTTCTGGGCATACCGCATGCCTAGGATGTGGTGCTACAATAGCTATGCGTTATGTTCTCAAGGCTTTGGGAAAGAATACAATTCTGTCGATTCCAGCCTGTTGCTGGGCGGTAATACCGGGTGTTTATCCCCGTCATAATCTGGAGGTTCCTCTTCTTTATACTGCCTTTGAGGTAACAGGTGCAGCAGTATCAGGTATAAGGGAAGCACTCAACGCTTTGGGAAAGGAGGATGTTAATGTTGTAGGCTTTGCTGGAGATGGAGGCACTGCAGACATAGGTATTCAGGCACTGAGTGGAGCCGTCGAGAGAGGACATGACATATTTTACATAATGTATGATAACGAAGCATATATGAATACTGGAATTCAGCGTTCAGGCTCCACACCCATAGGTGCCTGGACCACCACAACCCCAGGTGGGAAGAAGAGGATGTATAAATGGGAGCCCAAGAAGAGTGTTGCGGAGATTATGGTAGCACACCATATACCCTATGTGGCCACGGCAACCATAGCGTATCCAGAGGATCTGATTGCCAAGATAAAGAGGGCGAAGGAAATAAAGGGTCCAAAATTCATCCAGATTCTTTCGCCCTGTCCTACGGGATGGAGACACTCACCAGATAAGACGGTGGAAATATCCCGGTTGGCAGTGCAAACCAATGCATTTCCGCTCTATGAAGTTGTAAAAGGGACATACAGAATAACCGTTAAACCTAAGAAGCCGAAGCCTATTAAGGAATACCTGCGTTTGCAGGGAAGATTCAGACATCTTACAGAAGAAGAAATTGAGATGATACAGAGAATTGTAGATGAGAATTGGAGAGAACTTCTCAAAAAGGAGCGTTGCTCTCAGGAGGTGAAAGAGTGAAGTATGATTTCATGCTGAGTGATGAGGTGGGAAGAAAAGAATTCCTGCTTGGGAATGAAGCTATAGTGAGAGGTGCTTTAGAGGCCGGCATAGATTTTGCCTCAACATATCCTGGAACACCATCAAGTGAGATAGGTAACACGCTATTTGCAATAGCAAAAAAAGCAGGCATATACTTTGAATTTTCCTCCAATGAGAAGGTGGCAATGGAGGTGAGTGCTGCGGCATCAGCCTCAGGTCTCAGAGCTCTTGTATTCTTCAAGCATGTCGGGCTTAATGTTGCTGCAGATGCATTTATGAGCACGGCCTATGTTGGCACGAGAGGCGGTCTTGTTATAGTGAGCGCAGATGACCCAAGTATGCATTCTTCGCAGAATGAGCAGGATAATAGGTACTATGCACTCATATCAAGGATGCCTCTGGTAGAACCATCAAGTGCTCAGGAGATGAAGGATTACATAAAAGAGGCGTACGAAATTTCTGAGAAATATGAGATACCTGTGCTATTCAGAACAACCACACGCGTCAACCATGTTCGTGGAATTGTAGAATTTGGCCCGCTGGGAAAGAAGAGAGGAAAAGGATATTTCAAGAAGGATCCGAAGAGATTTGTGATACTCCCATCGCATGCCAGGGTACTGCACAAGGTACTTCTTGAAAAATTGGAAAAACTGGAAGAGGAGGCAAATAGATCAAAATTGAACAGAATTGAGGGAAATGGAAAGAAGATAGGATTCATAACCAGTGGTGTGGCCTACAATTACATAGCGGATCTGGTTGATGAGCTCAATCTTGACGCAAAGATACTGAAACTTGGCTTCACGCATCCATTTCCGCGTAAACTGGTGAGGGATTTCATGAATACTGTGGAAAAGATAATTGTGGTGGAAGAGCTGGATCCATATCTCGAGACGCAGACGCGTCTCTTGGCACAGATGGAGAAAATTGACATACCCATACATGGAAAGATGGATGGATATTTTCCGAGAAAATATGAGTACAATCCAGATGTGATTAAGGACGCCCTTGAAAAGATACTTGGCATAAAAATAGAGAGGAATACATATGATCCACCAGAAATTTCGCTGCCACCGAGGCCTCCTGTGCTCTGTCCGGGATGTCCACATCGTGCCACCTATTATGCTGCGATGATGGCCCTTAAGCAACTGAAGATAAAGGATGCCATAATAACCAGTGATATAGGCTGCTATACACTTGGAATACAGAAACCCTATGAGATGGCGGATTATCTTCTCTGCATGGGTTCGAGCATAGGCACTGCTGTTGGCTTTTCTAAGGCTACGAATCAGAAGGTTATTGGGTTTGTTGGAGATTCCACATTCTTCCATGCGGCAATTCCCGGGCTTATTGATGCGTATCACAATAAGGCAAATCTTGTGTATGTAGTTCTGGACAATAGAACCACAGCAATGACTGGGCATCAGCCGCATCCCGGATTGCCCATGGATGGACTTGGAAATGAAGCACCATCAGTGGATATTGAGAAACTTGTGCGTGGTATAGGTATCGATTTTGTTAAAACGGTAGATCCCTATGATGTGAAAGAGACGATCAAGGTCTTCAAGGAAGCCCTAAAGCATGAGGGCATAGCAGTAATAATAGCCAAGAAAGAATGCGCTTTGTTGTGGGATGCTCGCCGTCGCAAACAGGGAGTGTGGTGGGTATATGAAATTGTTCAGGATAAATGTACGCAGTGCGGTCTGTGCTCAGACTGGTTGGCCTGTGCTGCCATATACAAGAAGAATGGGAAGATATACATCAATGATGCCCTTTGCGATGGTTGTGGAGTATGTGCAACCATATGCCCATTTGACGCCATAGTGAAGAAGGTGATAAGATGAAGCCTGTGGCGATAGTTTATGCCGGAGTGGGTGGTCAGGGCGTGTTAACTGCATCGAGCATTGTGGGAAGGGCTGCTTTACTTTCCAACATGAATGTTGTTATGAGTGAAGTGCATGGCATGGCGCAGCGTGGTGGCATAGTGGTGACAGAGATGAAAATAGGAAGGGCAAGAGGTCCTCTTGTGGGAAACGGTGAGGCGGATATCATTGTGGGATTTGAGCCAGTGGAGGCATACAGAGTTCTTCACAAGGCAAAGAAGGGAAGCTATGTTATTGTGAACACAGAGCCAATAATACCCACAACTGTATCTCTTGAAGGTGAGGAGTATCCAGATGTGAATACTCTTTTAGAGAATATGAAAGATTTGAAGGTTGTAGCTTTGGAGGCCACGGAGCTTGCCAGAAAGGTTGGAAATGTAATAGCCATGAACATTGTAATGCTAGGAGCATTAACAAAGATTCCTGTATTTCCCATAAAGAAGGAGACAGTGATTGAGGCAATCAAGAGAACCATAAATCCAAAGTACCACGAGATAAATCTCCGGGCATTTGAGCTGGGATACGAGGCTGCTAATCTTTAATTTTATTTTTATTTTGAGGAAAAACAAAAATAGTGCATTTCAATCACGAATAGGTGATAAAATGCATGAATGGGCTTTGGCGGATGGGATACTTCATACAGCCCTAGAAATTGCGGAGAAGAATGGAGGGAAGAGGATAAAGAAAATAAGGGTAGTTTTGGGAGAGCTTCAAGATGTTGAAGGAGAGATTGTGGAATTTGCATTAAATGAGATGAAAAAAGGCACGATTGCGGAAGATGCAAAGATAGAGTTCATAGAGGAGGAGGCATTGTTTGAGTGTAGAAACTGCGGGTATAAGTGGACTCTGAAAGATGTTTCTGGAAAGTTAGATAAGGAGATAAGGGAAGATATCCATTTTGTGCCTGAGGTTGTGCATGCATTTTTGGAATGTCCAAGATGCGGAAGCAGAGATTTTGAAGTTCTTCAGGGAAGGGGAGTTTATATAAAGGAGATAGTTGTGGAGGATTGAATCTCAGAAGAAAATTTTCATTTTTTATGTGAAAAAATTAAAAAAGGTGGGAAAGATTCCCCCATATGAAAATCATTGATCCTCGGGTTAAAGCCATAGAGGAGAGAACAAAGGATATAGAAAGAATAATCCCCGTAGTGAGTGGAAAAGGTGGAGTGGGAAAATCCTTGGTGGCGACATCCCTCTCTTTAGTTTTAAGTGAAGAGGACTACAGAGTCG
>JAGGTO010000087.1 GCA_021163705.1 Thermoplasmata archaeon
ATATCTGGATTCTCCTCCGCTATTATCCTCTCAATATACGCTTTGAGATTTATCACATGTGCAACGCCTACAAGAGTGATCACAATTCTTCCATGCTTTGGACATATTTTATTTTTCTCACAAAAAAGATTTTCATTTATTCCTCTTTTTTCTTTTTCTTCTTCTTTTTAAGTATCTCTATGGGGATTCATTGGAATTTTTCAAGCTTGCTGTGCCAAAAATTCTTATATAAACTTTCCATATCCACCCCCGGTGATTTCATGGATAAAATAGTGGAGTGCGTTCCAAACTTTAGCGAAGGAAGAGATATGAAAGTAATCGAAGAAATAGTCAATGTAATTAAAGAAGTGGAGGATGTTTATGTTCTTGATGTTGATCCAGGCGAAGCCACCAATAGAACTGTTGTTACATTTGTAGGCTCACCGGAAGGTGTGAAAGAGGCTGCATTTCGTGCTATAAAAAAGGCAGCTGAGCTAATAGATATGAGAAAGCATCACGGTGAGCATCCAAGAATAGGTGCAACGGATGTATGTCCATTTGTGCCTGTGAAGGGAGTGACCATGGAGGATTGCGTAAAGATTGCTGAGGAAGTGGGAGAGAGAGTTGGAAGGGAGCTTGGAATTCCCGTTTATCTTTACGAATATGCCGCTAAGGAGGATTATCGGAGAAATCTTGCAGATATAAGAGCGGGTGAGTATGAGGGTCTGTCCGAAAAATTAAAGGATCCGAAATGGAAACCTGATTATGGACCAGACGAATGGAATGAGAATATTGCAAAAACTGGTGCAACCGTAATAGGTGCAAGAGATTTTCTCATAGCTTATAATGTAGATCTCAATACGAAGGATAAGAAACTTGCAAATAAAATTGCAAGGGTTATAAGGGAAAGGGGATATAAGAAGAAACTTGAAGATGGTACGAGAGTTCAAGTTCCCGGCAAATTGAAGTATGTTAAAGCTATCGGCTGGTATATAGATGAGTATCAGAGGGCACAGATATCAATAAATCTCACGAATTTCCATGAAACACCTTTATGGAAGGTATTTGAAACATGTGAGGAGGAAGCACAGAAAATCGGGTTGAGAGTTACAGGAAGCGAAATCGTTGGTCTTGTGCCTCTTGAGGCAATGCTCGATACTGGAAGACATTTCCTGAGAAAAATGGGAAAAAGCGATGGTATTCCAGAAAGAGATATTGTAGAAAATGCCATTCTCTCTCTGGGACTAAATGATGTTGCCCCCTTCGATCCCACAGAAAAGATTATAGAGTACAAGATAGAGAAGATGGAGCAGAAGAAGAAACTGGTGGATATGAATATGAAGGATTTTGTGGATGAGCTATCTAGAGATTCACCTGCCCCTGGAGGAGGAAGTGTCGCCGCACTGAGCGGAGCACTGAGCGGAGCTCTAGTTTCCATGGTTGCAAATCTCACCTACGGAAAGAAGAAATACAAGGATGTATGGGAAGAGATGCTCGATATTGCCAGAAAGGCTCAAGAGCTGAAAGATAGATATGTATCGCTCATAGATGAAGATACAGATGCATTCAATCTTCTTATGGATGCTTTCTCACTTCCAAAGAAGACTGAGGAGGAAAAGAAAATAAGGGAGGAGAAGATCGAAGAGGCAACAAAGGTGGCCATTGAAGTCCCCATGAAAAGCTTGAAACTTAGCAAAGAGCTCTTAAAGCTTTCAAAAGTTCTTGCAGAAAAGGGTAATCAGAATGCGTTAAGCGATGCGGGTGTTTCTGCCTTAACTGCATACACTTCCGCGTATTCTGCCTATCTTAATGTCCTTATAAATCTTGCGGGATTGAAGGATGAGGAATACAAAAACAGAATTAAGATGGAGGCGGAGAATATCCTTAGAGAGGTGGAGAAGGAGAAGGAGGAAATTCTAAAAGCAGTTCTTTCCAAACTATAATTTTTATGTAGAATTTGATTCTCTCTCTTTCCATTCTTTTATTATTTTCTCTATAGTGGCTCTTCCCCACAGAAAAGCACCTATGGATGCTGTCCAGTTTGCAAGAACTAATCCGAGCCATATACCTGGAAGACCAAGATCAAATACTATGCCAAGAAGATAGGTGAATATCACCTGCATAACCAGTGTTCTCAATATTGTTTGAATGAGTGAGTATGTACCCTTTCCTATGCCTCGGAACATCGCAGATGTGAGCATCCCTCCTGCCACTCCCGGAAAATAGAAAACTACAAATCTCAAAAACTGAATTATACCAGGTGCAAGATGAGATGAACCCTGGGAATATGTGAAAAGATAAGTAAACTGTGGTGCAAATATTCCCAAAAATATTCCTGTGATTAGTCCTATGAGTGTTCCTATTTTCACCGCATAAATATATGCTGTTTTCAAATTTTTTATATTTCTGGCTCCATAGGCAGCACCTGTAACAGAGGTGACAGAGGCTGCTATGCCCATGAGAGGAACTATTGCAAGCATTACTATCCTCCATCCTCCAGAGAATATGGCCATACCGTAATCTCCACCAGCCATTAGAACTATTGTATTCAAGATTACCATCGTGAAGGCCATTGAAATTTGAGCTAGAGAGGAGGGCAATCCTACCCTGAATATTTCTTTGGTTATATCCCAGTCATGATGAAAGTATCGTAGCCTGAGCTGCACATAGGTATCCTTCTTCCATATGAGCCAGTACATTATGATTACAGCCGAAAATATTATTGAAATTACCGTAGCAACAGCAGCCCCCACAACACCCATTTTGAGAATGTATATGAATATAGGGTCAAGAAACATATTCATCACAGAGCTTATTATCATTACATACATGGCCCTTTTAGTATCTCCCTCCCCCCTCAATATGGCACTTCCAAGACTTGAGAGAAAGGTAAATGGTGTTCCTAAAATTATGATGGTTCCATAAGCTGTGGCAAGCTCTGCCGTTTCCGGAGTTGCTCCCATGGAAAGAAATATATTATTTAGAAATGGAAGCATGGAAAAACCTGTAATTAACCCTATAATCACACCCATAATTATAGTATGATCACCTATGTTTCCCGCTCTTTTTTTATCTCTGGCTCCTATAGCCCGAGATATTGCAGAGCTACCTCCAACTCCAATTCCCATAGCAAGAGATGATAAAATCATCATAAAGGGCATAAACAATCCAACAGCAGCTAAGGATGATTGCCCGAGACCTGCAACCCATATCCCATCCACAAAATTGTAAAGGGTCTGAACCATTCCTCCAATCATTATGGGTATTGCAAGCTTTATTATCGCTTTTTTAGGATCACCAAGCAAAATTTTCACATTTTTCTTCACTTTCTCATTCATTCCAATCACCAAATTCAAGAACAAGCATCATCTTTCTGAAGCATTCCCTTAGAGCTATGAATATTCTATCCTTCCTTTTTTCATAGAGAGAATCCAGCCTGGAGAGCAGAGGATATATTAATCCAGAGCTCGGCTTTTCTATTCCATATATCCTTGCTATCTTCTCTGCAAGAGTGTATCCATGAAGCTTCTCATCACGCAGGGCATCAAGGATTATGAGCATCATTCCCCTTTTCTGGGTGGGTTCACTTGTAAGCTTATATGTTAAATTATATCCTCTATTTAAACTTATCCCTGAAAATCCTTATGAAGTATTCACAAGAAAATTACCTCAGAAATCTCAATAATCGTGGGTTTTTTCAGATGAGCTAAGAGGATGTAAGATTTGCACCTTTTTTTATAGAGAGAAACTCCATAGTGGACAAAAAATAGAAAAAGAAAAACTACTCTTCTTGAGATTTTTTGCCATCTTTTCTCTTAATTGCTGTTATTAATGCTATTATTGCAAGAATAATCGCTATTACTCCCAGGCACATTGCCACATATCCTACATTCCTTGTTCCTTCAATGTTCTTCTCCTGATTATTGTTCTTTTCTTGAACATTGGATAACTCACTGTCAATATCACTCTTTAAATTCTCAATCTCTTCCCTAAGTGAGGTCACATTCTCATTTATCCTCTCTACCAGATTTGCATCTCCCTGCACTATTGCCTCATTCAATGCGCTTATATTCTCATCAAGTGCTTCCTCCAGCTCATTCAATCTTTCTTCCAATTTGCTTAAATTACCCTGCAGATCGCCTATTTCTTCCTGTAAATCTTCCATCTCTTTCTCTAATTCTGCAATCTCATTCTTGAGCCCATTTATATTACTCTGTATCTCCTCTATTTGCCCTTTTAAGTCCTCTATCTCCACTGCATCAACAGTAAAACTCCAATTCGCCCTGGCTTCATTTCCCAAATCATCGGATATAGTCATTGCAACATAATGTTTTCCATTGGTAAGTAGAAAAGGTAACTTTATTTCTACTGTTCCCTCATATCCGTTTACTTCACTCCTGTTGACCCACACAAATCCATCTATTGAGAGAAAAATGGTTATGTATTCCGTGTACTCCTTATCCTCAAATTCAAAACTTATTGTGGGAGACCTATCGTTAATTGTCTCATTTGCTGGACTGTAGCTCACTATCCTCAGCGGAGGAATGTAGTTCTTATAGAGTTCATAAAAGATAGGACAGTTCATCGAAGGATTATATTGGTATCCCTGAAGCCAGCTTCTGTAAACATCTATGTGCTTCATCTGAACAAGATATACAAATGAAGGATCATCCATTGCTATCTCCTGCACCTCTTTATAATACTCTACCCTCTTGGTTTGATTCACTTCGTATTTTGCTTTTATTATAAGATCATCCACTGTATCATTCTGCCATCCAGTTCTAAAAACATCTCCACCAATGGATGCTGATCCCAGGAATGGATGTACATAGTCATCGGGATCATTATAATCAGGTGCCCAGCCTGTAATTATCATACCATAATCTCCACGATACATTTTGTCAAGCAATGTGGGCCATGCAAGCTCTTCTATATTCACACTTATCCCTATTTCTCCAAGATTCTCTTTAACTATCTCGGCTATATGTCCACGCAAATCGTTGCCTTGATTATAGAGAATGGTCAGTGAGAATCCATCCCCGTAACCTGCCTCTTCGAGCAACTCTCTTGCCTTCTGTGGGTCATGATGATACATAAATAGATTATCATCATGCCCCAGCATGCCCTTTGGAATTGGACCTTGTGACTGAATAACATAGCCCATATACACTTCATCTATTATTCTCTGATAATCCACCGCATAGGAAATTGCCTGCCTAACCAGTTTATTATGTAAAGGATTGTTCTCATCATGATATGTAGGTCTACAGTTAATCGTCATGAACTCTAAATTATATGACAACCCCGCATCTATGACTATCCCCTCTTTACCTTCAAGATCCTTTATATAATTAAAGGGTACATATGCCATATCTGCATCTCCATTTTCAAGATGTGTTTCCCTCTCATCTAAAACCGGAACATTCTTTCTTATGACATACTTCACATGCTTCCCTTCCCAGCTACCCCAGTAATTGGGGTTCCACTCCAGTTTTATATATTCATATCGTTTCCACACCACGAGCTTATATGGGCCTGTACCCACCATGTTTTGACTCATCCACTCGTTGTCTTGATTGGGCACCACACCACCATGCTCTTCCACAACCTTCGGATCCACTATGGATGATACTGTAAAAGCAAGAGTGGCCAGGAAACCGCTATATGGCTCCCTGAGATGGAACTCCACAGTGTAATTGTCCACAACTCTCACACTGCTCTCTCCATCTGGACTGTTCCACTCTCCTGTATAAGGATCATAAGTATACATAAACTGGCTGAGTATCCATGAAACTCCTGTGGAAGGAGAATTCATTATCAGAACACGATCGAATGAGTATTTTACAGCTTCTGCATTGAATGGATCACCATTGGAGAATTTCACACCCTTGCGAAGATGGAATGTCCATATTTTACCGGAGGAATCAACACTCCAAT
>JAGGTO010000100.1 GCA_021163705.1 Thermoplasmata archaeon
ATCGTAGAATTCCGCCTCAACATCGTAGAAATCCATTTTACATCACAGCTTGTACCCTATCTTCCTGAGAAATTCTTTTCTCTCCCTCTTCTTCTCCTCATTCTCCACTCCCAGTGGCGAGAAACCATCAACCACTCCAATAATTGCACGGCCCTGCTCTGTTTCGGCCACTATGACTTCGAGAGGATTTGCAGATGCTACCAGAATATGTGTGATCTCCTGCACATTTTTCAGGGTGTTGAGAACATTGATAGGATACGCGTTGCGCAGCATGATTATGAATGAGTGTCCCGCACCTATGTTCTTTGCATTTTTTATGGCATACTCAACGAGTTCATCATCGGTGCCTTCATAACGAATCAATCTATCCGCAGAAGCCTCACAGAATGCAAAACCGAATTTTATACCTGGCATGCTTGTTACAAGGGCTTCATACACATCCTCAGCAGTTTTTATGAAATGAGTGTATCCTATGATTACATTGATATCCTCTGCAGGCTTCTCTATTTTTATAACATCAAGCTTCACGCTCATATTTCTCCTTAAGTTAAAATTCTATTTTTAAATTTTGTCATTCAATACCCATCATTTTACTCCTTATTCAGAGCGATGTCCTTTATCTCCAATCTAAAAATTTAAATATTTCGTTAGGGTTTACCTAACCGTGATAACGGAGAAGGAATCTCGCTACCTCTTAAAAATATACGAGAGTTATCTTCAGGGTATGAGTTCAGTGGGTCCTCAATACATGGCAGAGGAGATGTATGTAAAGAGACCTTCTGCCTACGAGGTGCTTCAAAAACTTGCTAAAAAAGGGCTTCTGGCAAAAAGAAGGGGGAAATACTCCCTAACTGAGGATGGTATAAGACTGGCAGAGAAAATTCTGCGAAGTCACAGAATAATAGAGACTATGCTCTACCGGGCTGGGGTGGATCTAGAAAAAGCCTGTGAGTGTGCAACTAAAATCCAGGATAAGGTGGATGATGATATTATAGATAAATTGTGTGCATATCTTGGCTATCCCAAAACCTGTCCCCATGGAAGACCCATCCCGGAGGTGAAGAAGTGATATATGTGAAGAATTTGTGTGTTAAATACGACGGGTATATTGCACTTGAAAATATAAATTTCGAAATTCATCATCCATCATTTCTGGTAATTATAGGTCCCAATGGGGCAGGTAAAACCACCCTTCTTAAGGCATTACTGGGCCTTATTCCCTATGATGGGGAGATTAAAATATTAGGAAAAGAGCCTCTTGAGGCGAGAAATTTCATAGGATATATGCCACAGCGAGATAGGATAAACACAAATATTCCCCTTAAGGTGAAAGATGTAATCCTGATGCCTCTTCTATCAAAGAGCATGATCGAAATCAAAAAAGAATACATAAAAAGGGCAAAGGAGTCTCTAAAATTTGTGGGGCTTCAACACCTTTGGAATAAAGACTTCTATTCTCTGAGTGGTGGACAGCAGCAAAGAGTTTTTCTTGCCAGAACCCTTGCTCTAAATCCTAAAGTAATAATCCTCGATGAGCCATTTTCGGCAACTGATGTGGCCACCAAGATGAAAACCATAGAACTTCTTCATACTCTCAAAAAAGAGAGAACAATCATTCTTGTTACCCACGATATAAATCCCCTCGTGGAATGCACTGATAAGGTTCTTCTTCTCAATCGACGGATGGTAGCCTTTGGAGATACGATAGATGTTATTACAGAAGAGAACATGGAAAAACTTTACGGTACTAGATTACCTGTGATAAGGGAGAAAAATGTTTGTTATGTGGCGGGAAGTGATGCCCATGTTCATGTTTAACATCTGGGTTCTTCGTGCCATAATTGCAGTGCTATTAATCTCGGTAATCTCCGCCACAGTGGGTAGTTTTTCAATATTTCAGAAAAGCACATTCTTCGTTAGTGGGATCGCTCACGGATCTCTTGCAGGAGCAGCTCTGGGGATATATCTTTCTCTCTATTTCTTTAACTTCAATCCCTTTCTCATGGCCATAATATTCTCCATCATTTTTGCTCTTCTCATTGGCTATGCTTCAAGAAAGAAGGAAGAGGTAGATGTTGCCATAGGAATAATGTTCTCTTTTTCCATGAGCCTAGCAATACTGTTCCTCTCTATGATTAAAGAATATGCCTCTGTTGCCTGGGGACTCATCATCGGTGATCTATTGCTTCTCTCTCAGGAAGATATCCAGCTTATGCTTCTAAGCGTCTCTTTGATCCTTTTACTTTTCCTAATTTTCCGAAGAAGAATTCTCTTCTCAATCTTCGATCCAGAAAGTGCAGAATCTCTAGGCCTCAATCCTTATATCTACCAAAGTCTCCTCTTCGTTTTAATAGCTATAGGAGTTGTGGTCCTTCTGAAGGGAGTTGGTGCTATACTTGTATATGCACTTCTCATAGTACCTTCTGCCGCAGCTAAGAGATTTACTCAAACGTTGGAGGGTACGATTATTCTCTCTCTCTTTATATCTCTCCTCTCAGGAATTGGTGGTATAGCTTTCTCTCTCCTCTCCAATGTAGCACCCAGCGCATATGCGGGTTTAATTTCCACATTCATTTATTTTCTCTCTCTTTTCAAAAAATAACCGCAAAAAAGTTTTAAATATGGAAAGTTAATACACACCTGCGGGGCCGTAGCTTAGCATGGTTGGAGCACCCGGCTGATAAAAGCCCCTTTAAAAAAGCGGCTTTACCCGTAAAATGGGGCTTGCAGAGACCGGGAGGTCGCCGGTTCAAATCCGGTCGGCCCCACTACGAAGGG
>JAGGTO010000109.1 GCA_021163705.1 Thermoplasmata archaeon
AGAGTAAATAGAGTGAGAAAAGAAAAAAGAAAGGAGCGGAGAAAATCAAAGCGGAGTTGTATATCCAGGGGAAGTTTGCATTTGTAGCCCCAAGATCACTAAGGGCATTTTTAAAAATGGAGAAGGATGGGTTATACATGATGGATACAAGTGTGAGTGCCCAGTAAACTCCTAGAGTTATTACTCCAAACCATCTCAGATAATGAAACTTCTCACAGTTCATATGCCTGAAGCGTATATCCAATATTTTAAATTCTCGGAGAAAATACCAAAAATATTTTTACAAAAATGCCATACCCCTTGGCATGGTAAAGCTCACAGACACCACATTTCGCGATGGTCATCAGAGTTTATTTGCCACAAGAATGCGCACGGAGGATATGATTCCAATTGCAGAGGCAATGGATGAGATGGGTTTTTTCTCCCTTGAGGTTTGGGGTGGAGCAACATTCGATTCTGCCATGCGATTCCTCAATGAGAATCCATGGGATAGACCTAGAACGCTTAAAAAATACATAAAAAATACGCCTCTTCAGATGCTTCTGAGAGGACAAAATCTTGTGGGATACAGACACTATCCAGATGACATTGTGGAAAAATTCGTTTTAAAGGCCAAGGAGGCAGGTATAGACATATTTCGTATTTTTGATGCTCTCAATGATATAAGAAACATGGAAACTGCCATAAGAGCGGTGAAGAAGGCAGGTGGGCATGCTCAGGGTGCAGTAGTTTATACCATAAGCCCCATACACACGCTTGAGAGCTATGTGGAGATGGCAAAAAAACTTGAAGAGATGGGTGTGGATTCAATCTGCATAAAGGACATGGCGGGATTGATGAGCCCTACGGTGGCATATAAGCTTATCACAATGCTAAAGAAGGAGATAAGTGTGCCGATTGATTTACATACTCACAGCACCGCTGGCTGGGCTCCTGTAACATACATGAAGGCAGTTGAGGCAGGTGTGGATATAATAGATACTGCCATGTCCCCATTTGGATTTGGTACATCTCAGCCAGCAACGGAAAGCATGGTTGCCTCTTTTCAAGGCACAGAATATGATACTGGCATTGATCTTAAAAAACTGGAGAAAATCGCGAAGTATTTCAGAGAGGTGGAGAAAAAACTTCGCAAATACACAAGAATGGAGATGCGTATCGCAGATACGAGGGTACTCCTATACCAGATTCCAGGTGGCATGCTTTCGAATCTTTACAATCAGCTAAAGGAGATGAATGCGGAGGATAAAATAGAAGATGTCCTTGCGGAGGTGCCGAGAGTTCGTGAAGAGGTCGGCTACCCACCTCTTGTGACTCCACTCAGTCAGATAGTTGGAACCCAGGCAGTTATGAATGTTATTGGCGGGGAAAGATGGAAGATTGTAACGAAGGAGATGAGAAACTACATAAAGGGACTGTATGGCAGGCCACCGGGAAAGATAAAGGAGGAGATAGTGAAAAAGGTGCTAGGCGAGGAAAAACCAATCACAGCGAGACCCGCAGATTTACTCAAGCCGGAGTTTGAGAAACTAAAGAAAGAGATAGGGGATCTTGCAGATAGTGATGAAGATGTGCTATCCTACGCTCTTTTCCCCGATGTGGCAAAGAAATTCCTCATGCGAAGAAAAGGCCTCCTTAATGAGACTCCTCAGCCTCCAAGGGAGGGGAAGAAGTACAAAATATGGATAGACGGAGAGGAGTACTTTGTGAATGTGGAAGAGGTGGAATAATGGATAGGGGATATTTCTATTCTCCCATCCAATATATTTTATTCCTCATATATTTCTTCATTCTCTTCATCTTCTCAATGGCCCTTATTTTTATAATTCCATATACCTTTGAAAGGCTTGGAATTAATCCATTTCTTGCACTGCTTCTATTCTGGCTCTCTTTGATAGGGAGCTTTATAAATATACCCATCTATCGAATGAAAAACAGGGTGCCCATAATAAGGGAAAGATATGTTAATTTCTGGGGTATAAGGTATCGGATTCCCTATGTGGAGTATGAAAACACCACCCTGGCAGTAAATGTGGGAGGAGCAATAGTTCCCGTTTTCATATCAATTCTCATATTTATTTCTCTTCTTCTCAATCATCTTTATTTTGTGATTATAAAAACTCTGGTTGGTATATCCATTACTACCCTAATATCCTTCATTTTCGCAAGACCTGTGAAGGGTCTGGGGATAGCCCTTCCCGCATTCATACCACCAATTGTGGCAGCATTGATGGGAATATTTCTCGGATATCCTTCCCCGTATCAAGCGGCAAGAATAGCCTATGTTTCAGGAACCTTGGGAACATTGATTGGAGCGGATCTACTGCATCTTAAAGATATTGCAAATCTTGGCGCTCCAGTAGCTAGTATAGGTGGTGCGGGAACATTTGACGGTATATTTCTATCTGGCATAATAGCCGTGTTTCTTGTATAAAAAATTAGAGTGTGGATCGAGTTATGTTTACCCCATCCACAAGCACATAGGGGAGATAAGAGGGTAAAACTTCGTCCCACCATTTCACCTTCATTCTCTCTTTACTAACATCTAATATACTGGAAAATATTCTCTGCATGTTATCGCTCACTCTTATACCTTTCCAGGATTCCTTTATTTCCCCATTTTCAATATAGAATATTCCATCTCTAGGTATTGTTGAAAAATCCCCATTGCGATAATCCTGGAACCTGGTGTACCATAGATTCACTATGAATAATCCCCTATCTGTATCATTGAGAAGATCTTCATAGCTCTTGCTCCCATTTTCCATGACCGCCTGCCAGGGCTGTGGCCTTATTATTCCCGCATTTCCTGTGGTTGTGGTATCGAATTTCTTAGCGGTAGAATAGCTGTGGAGATAATTCTTTACCATCCCTTTATCAACTAAAGGAGTTCTTCTTGTAGCTGTTGCTTCCTCATCGAAAGTCCTATGACCCGAACAGAAAAATATGGGATCATCGTAAAGTGTGAATTTCTCAGAAAATATTTTCTTCCCCAATTTATCGGCAAAAAAGCTCATTCCAGAATCTATCATGAATGCGGAAGCCAAATGCATGCTGTAAGATACCAGAGAACCGAAACCCAAGGGATGGAAAAGCACTTTGAATTTTCCTTCCTTTCCTGCCTTTGGATTTCCACTCATACTTGCAATACTCCCGGCCCTCTCTCCTATTTCTCTTGGATTCTCAATATCTCGGGATTCTGCAGTAGTCACAGCCTCTTGACCTGCATTTCTGTACTCGTTAAATGCTCGAACTACAATATCCATCCCTGCAACCTCTTCTTTATGGGAGTTATAATTGGTGGCTATCTCTCTCTTCACATGATCTCTATAAATCACTCCTGCAACTCTTCTGGCACCTTTTTCTACAGCTCCATCTATTACCTCCCTTGCAATCCATTCAAGATCCATATCCAAGAGCGATGAATCCATCTTTCCCCTATTGTAGCTTTGTTTCTCTGGATTTATACCAAAGAAATTTTTGTTTTCAGGCAAATTTCCCAAAATTTTCACATACCTTTGGATCATTTCTTCGGCCCTATTCACATCCCAGATGGTAGTAGAAAATACCTTCTTGCCCTTTGCCAAAAATACCTGCAGACTTTTCTGAAGCCATAGCTTTGAGATATCTATTCTGTTATTGGAATATCTTACCTGCCTCCTATCTCGCTCCTCCAGAATTAGAGAGACTTCATCAACATCCATCTTTAAAACTTTGTTGATCAATTTTTCCAGATCCATAAAATCACCTCATCTTCACATTTCGAAGGCGAATATGGGGCCCTCCCATCCAAACATCCACTCCCTGCATGGGATCTCCCTTTCCACAGGTTCCTGCATAGAACTCAAGATCTTTTCCTATAGCATCCACCCTGCTGTAAAATCCGGGAGTAGTAATTTCCAGCACTGGCCTCTTCACAGGCTCTTTTATCTCTCCATTCTCAATTAGATAGGCCTCCCTGCCAACATATTTCTGATTATACCTAATATCATCTATGTTCCACTCTGTAAAGCTCTTCATGTAAATGCCCATCTTTACATCCTCTACAAGCTCTTCAAAGCTGTAATCTCCAGGCTCAAAAAATGTGGTGCTCATTCTGGCAATCGGTTCTCTATTCCATGAGGATGATCTCGCTGCTGCATTGCTATGCACACCCATTTTACCCGCACTCTCCCTGTTATGTAAAAACTCGTTTATTCTGCCCTCCTTGTAGAGGTATCTCCTTCTGGCAGGTATTCCTTCCTCATCATATCTGTAATATCCAAAACTATGCTCAATAGTAGGATCATCTACCACATTAACAATCTCGCTACCTATTCTCTCTCCAACCATATCAGGCTCTATAAAACTCTCACCTGCTTGAGCTGCTTCTCTTCCAAGAATTCTATCAGCCTCGCTTGGATGTCCACAGGACTCATGGGCTATTATTCCTGCAACCTCCGGACCTATAACTAGATCAAAAACACCCTCTGGGCTCTTTTTAGCTTTTGCAACCTTTGTAAGAGCCTCCTCTTCCTCCAAAAGAATGCCCTTGAGATCATACATATCAAATATCTCATAACCTCCTGTTATTCCATACTGCCTGTAACTCTGCTCAAAGTTTCCATCAACCATAACACCCATCATGTAAAAATATTCCACCCTTGGAATTCTGGCCCTTATCAATGTGCCTTCCGAATTCATGTATATCTTCTCCACAATTTTATCATGAAGAGCCTGTATCTTCATGGGAGCCTTTAAAGCTCTATCAATATCCAAGAGATACTTAATCTTCTCCTCAAGAGCCATGTTCTCTATCTTCTTCTTTTCCTCCACACTCCAGGAATCCTCATAAGTTTTTTCCTGAGAAAATGGTACATTTCCATTTCCTTTCCTTGAGAGCTTCTCTGCTACCCTAACTGCATCTTCAACCTTGTCCATTCTATTTGTCGCTGCAAACCCTACACCTTCATTTATTATTCTTACTGCAATACCTCCTTCCTCCGAGGAGCTTACACCTTCAACAACACCATTTTTTACTACCACTTCCTCTCCCAGTACCTTTATGTATCTAACTTCGGCGTATTTGGCCTCTATACCATCCAGTATCTTCCTCATCAAATCCTCCATAAACTCACCTCATAGAGTCTCTTTCCTGAATTCCATAAGTTTCTCTCTCTCCTTTTTTACATTCCTCTCCAGAATATCAAGAACATCCCTGAATGCACGATATAGATTCCAGTCATAGCTTTTTGCATAGAAAAGTTTTCTATCCGTGGTGAGTCTTGCCCTCACACTGTACTTTATCTCCTTACCGCTTATGTGATGCTCCTCCACATGAAATGTCAAGAGCTGGGGCTTAAATTCCTTAAAGCGATTGATTTTACCCAGAAAATCCTCAACCATGTCGTAGATTGTCATATAGGGCTCTGAATCTTCTATATCAAGACCCGTAATCTGAACAAATACTCCTTCTTGCTTCGTCTCTCTCATTATGGCTTCAATAACATCCTTCTGGGAGATCACTCCTATGGGATGCATATCACTATCCACAACAACACATATGTGAGAATGATACTCTACCATCTCTTCCACAGCATCTTTTAAACAGGCATCCTCTTTGACATAAACAGGGGGGTTCATAAGCTCTTTCACATATATTATCTTCTTTTCTTTCTCTCCTGCAACTTCTCCTAGGCTTGGTCTATCCTTCTCCCTCCATAACCCCTGAGCAATGTCCTTCATATGTACAATACCACTTAACCTCCTGTTCTCATCCACAACTGGGACACTCATCTCACTTAGCTTCCTCATGATATCCACAGCATACTCCACAGGAGAATCTTCCTCCACTACCTCCGGATCACTGCTCATAATATCTTCCACAGGAATTTTGGCAATGCTCTTCATCTTTGGAACCAGTTTGATTATATCTGTCCTTGAAATTATCCCTACAAGCTCATTTCTCTCCACAACTGGTAAAGAGCGATAGCCCGTGTCAAGCATCAATTTAACAGCTTCTCCTATAGTACTATCCCTCGATAGTGTGGGGGGCTTAACCATTATGTGCTCCACCCTAGAATACAGAGAAAGACTCTTCCTTCTTATCAGCGTTCTGTAGCTTATGTATCCAATAAGCTCTCCTTTATCATTCACCACAGGCAATTCATGAAAACCGTGCTCCCTTAACTTACTTATCGCCTTAGATATTGGGTCTCCAAGTTTCACTGTAACAACATCCTTGGTCATAACTTCTTCAACTTTTATGGTTTCAGGACTCATACTTTTCACCTCGGGGGATAGAAATCCCATCTTATATAAACATAATTCTGTTTATGGAGATAAAATTTTCCATCCCTTACTTCCACATAAATTGTTTTATCTGTTGCACTTTCCTTTAGAAAAACTTGTGGAATATAATCATAAGAGACCGTGGATTGAGTCATCTCTTAGGAAAAAAGCCCTTTTTTAAAGGGCCAGAGCCTCGC
>JAGGTO010000005.1 GCA_021163705.1 Thermoplasmata archaeon
GCACCTGTGCTCTTCAATCCAAGAAGTGGTATTCCCAGAATTGATTTTGGGATAAATATAGCATTTAAAATGACATTGAGGAATGCCTGGATTACGCCAACTCTCATAACTTCGTGGGGCATGTTGGCGGAGGTTATCTGCGAGCCATAGGGTCGGTTAATCACATTGAAGTACGCGTAGACCATTAGAATCATTAAAGGGATGGAGTAGGTGATTAAAGATCTGCGAAATATGTTGAGAATTTCATCTGCCATAACAAATGTGAAAAATACGAAGGGTGCAGAAATTAATGAGAGATATTTTTCTGATTTTGTTGTAATTTTATGAAATGTGCTCTTTTTTTGTCTCTCAAAATAGTGAGATTGGGTTGGATATAGAAAAAAGCTTACAGAGGCCCCAAAATATGTAATGAAAAGTGCGATTTTTTGAACCGCAAAGTAACCTCCAACCTCCTTGGTATTCCAGAAGAATTGAAGCATGGCTCTATCTGTGTAAGCTTGAATGGTGGCAACTATTCCGGAGAGGGCTAGGGGTACTGAGAACAGAGCATACTCCCTTAACAGTTTCAATGAAGGTTTTTTGAAATCTATTTTATCTTTTATTGCCCATAAGGAGTATACCACAAGTTTTCCAAACTGTCCCAGGAGGAAGGCATAGGTAAAGAGAATTCCCACAGCTTGAACATCTAAATAGGGATTGAAATAATACCAGAGGGAGAAGAGAATTATAAGAATATTCTGAATGAGCAGCTGTACAAACATCGGAACTACGGCTCTCCTTGCACTGAGCTTTGCCTGATATGTAGCCTTGAAAATGTTTGCAAAGGATCCGATAAAAATTCCCAGTAATGCTATATAAACGGCCTTTTCTAAATATGGAGATTCAAAGCTGAATCCAAAGAAGGAGGCGAGATTGAAGACCACGAGGGAAATAAGAAAAAACAGAGCTCCTAGGAAGCATTTCAACAGGAAGATGGCTCCCATACATTCTTCTACATTTGTCCTCTGAGTTAATTTCTTTATGTGGGTTGCTTCTGTTCCTAGATTGGTGATTATACCAAGAATCCCTGAGAATGCCAGTGCGGAGCCAAGTACTCCCCAGGAAGTTTGACCTACCAATTTTATGGCAAAAAACATGGTGATATAGCCTACTACTCCTCCCACAATGTTATAGGAAAATACGAATAAAGATTTCTTGGTTAATTTATGGAGTGTACTATTCATATTTCTGCGCCTTTTAAAGCATCCTTGCAGGGACAGTTGCGTTCTTCAGGAATTCTCGGAATTCCATTTTGAAGTATCTTTTTGACTTTCTCTTCATTCTCCTGCATTACACGAAGAACTTCCTCAGTGCTTACCGGCTTCTCTGCCCATACATCGTAATCGGTTATTGTGGCAATGGTTACATAGCACATCTCCATCTCTCTTGCAAGCTGAACCTCTGGAACAAGGGTCATGCCTATTATATCTGCAAATTCTCTGAACATGCGTGACTCTGCTCTCGTTGAAAATCTCGGTCCCTCTATACATACATAAGTACCCTTGTCATGATAGGGATATCCCAGCTCTTGTATTGTTTCAGAGAATATATCTCTCAACTTGGGACAAAACGGGTCTGCCATGCTTATATGCACAACCTTTGGACCATCGTAGAATGTATATTCCCTCTTCTTTGTGAAATCTATGTACTGATCTGGAATGACAATCTCTCCAGGCCGATAATCCTCTTTGAGAGAGCCCACTGCGCTTATTCCTATTACCCTTTCCACACCCATCCGGTGTAACGCATATATATTTGCACGGTAATTCACACGATGGGGTGGTATGAAATGTCCCTTTCCATGCCGCGGTATGAATGCCACTTCCACTCCGTTTATTTCTCCAATCTCAACATTGCCTGAGGGCGCACCATAGGGAGTATGAACCTTCACACTCTTCTTGGGAGAAAATACTCCATATACCCCTGAGCCACCTATTATCCCTATCCTTGGCATATGTATCACCCGTATGAGTATGGACTCAAAAGATAAAAAAATAATGGATTCAACCTTGTATCTCCATCTTCTCCTCCATTTCTCTTATTTTTTCCTTTTCCACAGCATCTCTGTGCTCTTTATCTCCCCGAATTCCACGGAGTCTGTGGGATAGCTGTTTTATAATCTCATCCGGACCATAGCACACAAGCTCATCCCCTGGATGTATCTCAATATCACCACGGGGCGTACCAAGAAAAACATCTCTACCCTTGACTCTCCTTATTATCCCGAGAACTAGGACGCCTTCATCACTTAGCCTCAAATCTCCCAGTTTTTTATTTGCAAGCCAGCTATTCTTACGAATTTTGAACCTTCCTATTGAATAGCCTTTGGAGAGACCAAGAAGAAGCTCATAATCATAGATATGTAACCTGGTAAATTTCTTTAACGCTTTTCTTATTACATATCTCAACCCCCGATCCACTATCTTTGACCTGGCAAAGGCATAAAGAAGAACAAGACCTATAGCAAGATAAAGTAGACTGTAAAGGCTTTCTTCCATCGTCTTGCCTACAAAACTGAGAAAGAGCATGGCCATTGCAGATGCTATACCTGCACTTCCCACGAACATGAGGATCCTTATTATTCTTCTTCTCACAGGATGTGAGACCACATACTCAGACTCGCTTGTGGTGAATCCAACACCTGTATAGGCTGATTGTGCCTGGAATGTGGCAACTTCCCTAGATAGACCTGTCATCTCAAGTGCCACGGCTCCTATTCTCACGAATATTATGGAGAAGAGAATGACCATTAAAAGTGAGAGCAGAGCTATCATTGATACTCAATTTTCCAATTTCAATATAAATCTTTCCTAAAAGTTAATATGGACCAAGAGATTACTCTTTTATATGCGAATAGTTGTGGGCATCTCAGGGGCATCCGGAGCGATAATTCCCATTAAGCTTCTTGAGAATTTGAAAGATGTGGAAAAGGATGTTATCATATCTCAAAATGCTGTCAAAATAATGAAAATGGAAACAGGATACACTGTGGAAAAACTCAGGAAATCAGCTGAGAGAATTTACGATAACTCTCAGATGGATGCAGATATCGCATCGGGAACAGTAAAATTCCATGCACTGGTGATAGCACCCTGCTCAACAAGCACACTCTCCAAAATTGCATGCGGTATAGCGGATAACCTGATAACCCGCGTGGCATCTGTTGCTCTCAAGGAAAGGCGCAGGATAATTCTAGTGCCCCGTGAGACGCCTCTCAGCACTGTTGTCCTGAGAAACATGTACGAACTTTCAAAAATGGGTGCAGTTATATTACCTCCCGTGCCTGCATTTTATCTTAAGCCCAGAAGTGTGGATGATATAGTTAGCTATACAGTGGGCAAGATTCTTGATTTTCTGGGTATTGAACACAATCTATATGTGCCCTATTCGCCGTGAGCCTCTCTCTTTGAAACTTCTTTCAGTAGTCCACCTCGCCCCTCTCCTTCATCTCCCTGTACATTTTCCATGTAAGCACTGGCTTCTTGGATGCAAGTACATCATCCGTCCTTCTTATGGCCGCATTGTGCGGTGCCTCCTTCAAGATTTCTGGATTCTCCTCCGCCTCCTTGGCTATTTTTATCATTATCTCTGCAAACTCGTCTATATTCTCCTTCGTTTCTGTCTCCGTGGGTTCTATCATGAGAGCTTCACTCACAATTAGAGGGAAATAAATCGTGGGCGCGTGTACTCCATAATCCAGAAGGCGCTTTGCAACATCAAGAGCACGCACATTCTTTGGTCTCACAACGAACTCATGCTTCCTGAGGTTTCTGTATGGCATCTCATAGTAGTTCTTTATCCTTTCCTTCAGGTAATTGGCATTCACCACCGCTTTTATAGCTGCTTTTTTCAATCCCTCACCGCCAAGTCTCTTTATGTAAGCCCAAGCTTTCACCAATACTCCAAAATTCCCATAAAAGGAGCGAACCTTGCCTATCGTGTGCTTTATATTGTAATCCAGATAGTATTTCTCACCATCAAAGTTCACGATGGGCACAGGGAGAAAATCAACAAGCTCTCCGCGCACACCTACAGGTCCTGCACCGGGACCGCCACCACCATGGGGGGTTGAGAATGTCTTGTGAAGATTGAGATGCACAATATCAAAGTTCATTTTGCCCGGGGATGTTATACCCATTATCGCATTGAGATTCGCACCATCGTAGTATAACAATGCTCCGTTCTTATGCATTATCTTTGCAATCTCCAGGATATTCTCCTCAAATATGCCCAGAGTGTTGGGATTCGTTATCATGAACGCCGCCGTGGTATCATCTACCACATTCTCCAGCGCTTCAAGATCTATCATCCCCTCCTTATTCGATGGCAACTCTATCACATTGAATCCTGCCATGGCTGCACTTGCGGGATTCGTGCCATGGGATGAATCTGGTAGAATCACATTCTTCCTCTTTTCTCCCTCACCCTTATACTCATGGTATGCCCTTGCTATGAGCATTCCTGTGTACTCTCCATGTGCTCCTGCCGCAGGTTGAAGCGTGAATGCATCCATATCCGTTATCTCCTTGAGCATCTCCTGCAATTCGTACATTATCTGAAGGGCTCCCTGGACAGTGGATTCATCCTGATATGGATGGAGGTACATGAACATCCTGGCAATCTCCTCATTGAGCTTTGGGTTATACTTCATTGTGCAGGAGCCGAGAGGGTATATGTTTATATCCACACCGTAATTCATTTGTGAAAGCCTGGTATAATGTCTCACAACTTCGTATTCAGGCAGGTTAGGCAGATCAAGTCTCTCTCTTACAAGTTCCGGATTCAGATTAATATCAAGCTTGCAGCTCTTTGCCCCCTTCATCTCGAAGAGAAGTGGCTCATCGTATCTTGCCTGGTGATACATCTCAGAGCACCTCCTTAAGAGCATTTACAAGCTTATCCATATCCGCTTCCGTGTGCATTTCTGTTGTGCATAAAAGCATCGCATTACCTATACCTCTATAGCAGCCCTCCCTTATTGGCAAACCCCCATGTACCCCTTTCTCTATCAATTTCTTAGCTATTTCATGAGGCTCTCCGGGTAGATCCACAAGGAACTCATTGAAATGAGGTGCATTGAAATGAGGTGCATTCAGTCCTATTCCTCTCAACTTCTCCATGAGTTTCTTTGCATTTTCCATATTTTTCAGGGCGAGTTTTCTAAGACCATCGCTGCCAAGATACGCCATGTAAACCGTGCTGTATAACGCACATAAAGCCTCGTTGGAACATATATTGCTCGTTGCTCTTCCTCTCCTTATGTGCTGCTCCCTTGTCTGAAGAGCCATAACGAATGCTCTTCTTCTCTCCGCATCTCTTGTCATTCCAATCAACCTGCCGGGCATTTTCCTTATATACTCCTTTTTCGTGGCAAATATCCCCAAAAGAGGACCTCCAAAGCTTATGGGGTTTCCCAGAATCTGGCCCTCTCCGATAACTATATCTGCACCATACTCACCAGGAGGCTTTATCACACCCAAGGAAATGGGATTAACCCCCACTATTAAAACTGCCTTTCCTATGCATTCTTTGAGATGGAGAACATTCTTATCAATTATGCCAAAGAAATTGGGGTTCTCCGCATACACCGCTGCTGTGTTTTCATTAACCTTTTCCTTAATATCCTCCAGATCAACCATACCACGCTCGTTGAGCTTGTATTTTTTTATCTCCATTCCCACACCCACAAGATAATTCTTCAGCACACTTTCCTTCTCCCAGTGAAGGTTTTCTGGTACCAGAATCTCTCTTTTCCTGTTTATTCTGTATGTCATTCTTGCAGCCTCTCCCAGAGCAGTGGAGGCATCGTACATGGATGAATTGGCCACATCCATACCGGTGAGTTCAGCTATCAAACTCTGATATTCGAACAGTGCCTGAAGCATTCCCTGCGATACTTCAGGCTGATATGGCGTGTAGGATGTGTAAAACTCGGATCTTGAAACTAGGGCATTAACCACAGGTGGTATGAAGTGGAAATATACACCCGCTCCCAGGAAATTCGGCATCTTGAAGAAATCCTTATTCTTCGAGGAGAGTTCAAGAGCGTATCTGTAAAGGGAATACTCATCCATCCCCTCTATTTTTATACCATCCTTTCTCGCCTCTTTTGGTATATCCGAGAAAAGCTCCTCCCAGGAGTTGAGATTCATGGCTTTCAACATCTCTTCAATATCCTCATCCACGAGCTCATGATGCATGGGAAGGGAGATACTTTTTCCCACCATAAAACTTTCTTCGGAAATTTCAGATAAATTCCAAAAAGAAAAATTTTGAGATTTTTCAGTTTTTCTCCCCAGAGAGTTTGAAAAACTCTTTTTTTGTATCTCTGAGTGTTGGACGCAGATTTCTTGCAATCATAATTTCCTCCAGATCTATCTCCACCACACCAATATGCTCCTGAAAGTAGGGTGCCTTGTAGAGTAGATTCCCTCGAGGTGAATATAACATGGAGCCTCCCCAGAATTCAAGTGTGCGTTGCAATCCTGCCCAGTTCACATAAGCGAAGAAAACGGTATTCTCTATAGCTCTCGCAGGAATCACCCTCTCAAATAAATTTCTGGAAGTTATTGGGCTGGCAGAGATATTAACTATTATATCAGAGCCATTCAAGGCCTGAATCTTTGTCACTTCAGGGAAGAAAACATCATAGCAAATCTGCACCCCTATTGTTCCATGATCAGTTGAGAGCAAGAATGGATAATCACCACTCTTGAAATACAGTTTCTCCTCGAAGGGTCCAAAATTTGGGAGATATATCTTTCTGGCCACATGAATCTCTCCATTATACGCGACTCCCGCAGAATTGTATATGAACTCATCCCTCTCGGGAAAACCAAATATTATTATTTTTCCATGCGAGATTTCGGCTATTTCCTTCATGAAAGGAGAATCCACAGATATTGCCCTCACCAAAATTTTATCTCGAATAAGATAACCTGTGAGATACATCTCGGGGAATATGTAGATATCTGCCTGGTTATTTTTAACGATCTTTATCAACCTTTCTTTGTTTTTTTCCACATCAAAAATCGGTGTGGTTTGCGCCATTAGGATTTTCATAGAGCATCATCTCCCTCTCTCATTTAAATTTTCTTCCTCCTTAATCCTTTTTGAAATTTCTCTATATCTATGATGTATCTCCAGTGCTTTCCCTCTCCAATTTTGCCCTCAGAATCGTATGCCTCCACTTCAAATTCTAACTTATTTCCTTCTCTTTTAACCAGAGTTGCCACACATCTAACTTTATCTCCAATGGGCGTGGCCTTGAGATGCCTTATGCATATCCCTGTGCCTACTGTGGTAAAACCCTCAGGTATGTATTTTTCCACAGCCTTATAGGCGGCTGTTTCCATGCATAGCACCAGAGAAGGTGTAGAAAATACCTGAACATCAAGCCCTATACCTCTGGCCACATATTCTTCAGTTACCATAATCTCATACTCATATTTCAAATTTGAAGGAATATCCATAGGGGGAAATGGAAATATCAATTTAAAATTTAACCTGTACTTTTCTTCCCGTATCTCATTCTCAATGTGCAAAATGAGCATATATCCCTACTGGTCGGTTCTCCACATAATTTGCATTCTCTAATCTCTCTTTTCTCCTGAGGAAAGAAATATGCCATCTCCCACACACTCAGAATCATCTCATACCTGAAATTCTTCTTCTTTTTTTCTATTTCATACAAAATTTCTTTCCAGCCAGAAAGTTTTGCAAGTGGACAGTTCTCCTTGATGTATTTCACTCCCTTCAATTTTGCATAAATTTCAATCTCCTTATCACCTACGAGATAAAATGGGCGCAATTTTGGAAGTAATTTTGGATGCTCTCTTTCAAGATAGGGTACGAGCTTTCTGCTCCAGCTGTAATTTTTTCCCAGCATATTTTTTATAAAAAATTCAAGGAAATCGTCCATATTGTGTCCCGTTACGAGAATTTCGGCGCCATTTTCCCGAGGAACTTTATTCATGAGATATCTCTTTACTGTGCCACAGGCACTGCAGGGCTTCCTTCTAATCTCTCCTATTGAAAATCCATACTCCTCCCTTAAGTTTGTTATTAAAAGTTCCACACCCAATTCTTCAGTGTAACTTCTTATTATATCCTCCACTGACCGGGAATAATCACCTATTCCTAGATTGATATGGTAGCCATGAACAGGGTAGCCATTCTCCCACAGATAATGAAGAAGGGCCATGCTGTCTTTTCCACCACTTAAAGCCACCCAGATCTTCTCGCCATGCCAGTATTTTTTTAGAATCTTATTGACCCTTCTAAAAAATAGTTTGAGAAAACAATCTCTACATAGCCACATTCCAAACGCTTGAATCTCCGCATTTTTCCCGCATATTTTGCATTTCATTGCTCAGGCGGTGGCGGTGGTGGTGGAATCTGCTGTACGGGCTGCTGAACAAATCCCGTGGTTCTATGAAGTTCCTCAACCTGGATGTACACTATAATGAGGAGTATTCCTACAATCACACCAAAGATTATGCCCAACACTGCCCATATTAGAAGCATATCTCTGAGCTCTCCATATCTCCTGCCACTTATCATGTTAGTAAATTCATCTATCCTCAGATAAATCAGGAGATTTATTATGCCTGAAGCCACTCCGTATAAGGCCCATCCCCATGACAACATTATTCCATTCCATGCTGCCCCTACAAAGGAAAGTATTCCAATCACAAGTGCAAGTATCTTAGAAATCCTTAGAAGATCCAA